>JACQVD010000086.1 GCA_016209945.1 Gemmatimonadota bacterium | reverse complement strand
TGAGGATCACGCTCCCCACGAGCCACCCGGTGAGGCCCAGAACCTGCGACCCCACCCACTCCCCGAGACGCCCGGTGGCCCACGCGGCCGACCCGCCAAACGGCGTGACCGATGTGTGGATGACCGCCGGGAGGGACACGACGACGACTGTGAGCAGGGCCGTCCACCGTTTCGGGACTCCGCGGTTCGACCATCCGAGCAGAACCGCGCCCCAGAGCGCCCACAGGACGGGGACGACCGCGGCTCCGACCCCGAGAAGAGCCAGGAGGCGATCAGAGAGGGCCGCGCCTGCCCCGGCCAGGTTGCTCCAGGCGGGCGGCGGCTGACCCAAAGCTCGCACCGCTTGCTGAACGAAGCCCGCGGCTACGGATAGGGCAAACACGCAGAGCGCGAAGCCCAGGAAGAGACTGAGCCCCCGCAAGAGCCGCCCGCGACGTCCCGCCATCTCCTAGGCCCCCTTCGCTTCAGCGCGTTCCGGCCGCGCCGCCACGATCCGTCTCCCCTCCAGCACGGGGACGACCGTGACCGCATCGAGACGCGCGCACGCTTCGATGTCGGCCGCGAACCCCTTCGCCATGAGGCTGCGACCCGCTGCCGTCTCCGCCAGCGTCTCCGCGCGAACCGGCGCCCAAACGCCCCAGAGCGCCTGGGCAACGAGAGCGCCGTCGCCGAGCTCGAGCGGCGCGCGCGCCGCTCCGCCACGCCGCCGGCCTGTCGTCCTCTCCCACAGGCTCGCCAGCCGCGTCACCGCCTCCCCTGCACACAGGAAATCCTCCAGGGTCACGAGGCCGTCCCGGCCCGCGCACACGAACACCGGGTCGGCCCCGCGGCGGACAAGGTGCTCGACCACGGCGCGGAGATTCAAAAACGATGCGACCACGGTCTCGCGGGTGCCCGTGACGGAGACGAGCGCCCGCGTCCCGTTGGTCGTACAGAGAACCAGCGTTCGGCCCTGCACCACCTCGCGCCGGAACTCGCCCGGCGAGTTCCCGAGGTCGAACCCCTCGATGGGGAGCTCCTGCCGCTCGCCGCACAGCAGAACCCCGTCTCGCCCCAGCGAGCGCGCGACCCGAAGCGCGTCCTCCGCGGACGGCACCGGCAGGACGGCCCGCGCGCCGTTCGCCAGCGCGGTCGCGATCGTGCTCGTCGCGCGCAGCACATCGATGACCACGGCGGTCCGGCCCTCAGGGTCGATCCCCGCCCACTCCCCGGCCGTGCCGAGAACGTCGATCCTCACGCCGCCAGCCTCTCCAGGAAATCGATGTCCGCGTCGCCCCGCTGAAAGTCGGGATGCTGCAACACTCGTAGCAGAAACGGGATCGTCGTGTGAATTCCCTCGATGACGAACATCTCGAGCGCCAGGATCGCGCGGGAGACCGCCTCGGCCCGCGTGTTCGCGTGCACGATCAGCTTGGCCAACAGCGAGTCGTAGTACGCAGGCACGGTGTACCCGGCATACACGTGCGTGTCCACGCGCACGCCGGGCCCGCCGGGCGGATGAAAGGCCGTGATCGTCCCCGGACACGGCCGGAAGTTCTCGTCCGGGTTCTCCGCGTTCACCCGGCACTCGATGGCGTGACCCCGCAGCGCGATCTCCCGATCCGGGATCGACAGCGGCTCGCCGCCCGCGATCCGGATCTGCTCCTTCACGAGATCGAACCCCGTGCACATCTCCGTCACCGGATGCTCCACCTGGATGCGCGTGTTCATCTCCATGAAGTAGTAGCGTAGATCGCGATCCACGAGGAACTCGAGGGTCCCGGCGCCCCGGTACCCGATCGCCTGGGCGCCCGCCACCGCGGCGGCGCCCATGTCCCGCCGCAGCTTCGGGGTCATGATCGGGCTCGGCGCCTCCTCGATGAGCTTCTGGTGGCGGCGTTGCACCGAGCAGTCGCGTTCGTTCAGATGGACAACGCAGCCGCGGCAATCGCCGAGGACCTGGATCTCAACGTGCCGCGCCCGCTCGATGAGCCTCTCCGTGTAGAGCCTCCCGTCACCGAACGCTGCTTCCGCCTCGGCGCGGGCGGTGAGAAACGCCCGCTCGAACTCCCCGGGATCGCGCACCTTCCGCATCCCCTTTCCGCCGCCGCCCGCCGCCGCCTTGATCATCACCGGAAAGCCGATCTCGTGGGCGCTGGCCTTCGCGGCACCCTCCTCGACGGTCGCCTCGTCGCTCCCGGGGATGACGGGCACGCCGGCCTCGCGAAGCGAGCGGCGCGCCCCGACCTTGTCGCCCATGAGACGGATCTGCTCCGCCGTGGGCCCGACGAACACGAGCCCTGAATGCTCGCAGATCTCCGCGAACTCCGCGTTCTCCGCCAGGAAGCCGTACCCGGGGTGGATCGCGTCGGCGCCGGTGATCTCGGCCGCCGCGATGATCCGCGGGATGTTGAGGTAGCTCTCCCGGGCCGGGCCCGGGCCGATGCACACCTCCTCGTCCGCGAAGCGCACGTGCAACGATTCGCGGTCCGCGTCCGAGTAGACGGCCACCGTGCGAAGGCCGAGTTCCCGGCACGCCCGGATCACCCGGAGGGCGATCTCGCCGCGGTTGGCGATCAGGACTTTCTGGATCAAGGGCGGGAATCAGGCGCGGGTCGCGCCCGCAGAGGCACCGGCAGGACGCCCGACGCGCCCGTCAATCACGCTCCACCCGGAAGAGCACCTGGCCATACTCCACCGGCTCGCCGTCCTCCACAGAGATCTCGCGAAGCACGCCCTCCACCTCCGACTGGAGCTCGTTCATGAGCTTCATCGCTTCGAGGATGCACAGCGTCTGCCCCTTCGTGATCCGCTGGCCGACCTCCACGTACGGCGGCGCGTCGGGTGCCGGTGCGCGGTAGAAGGTCCCGACCATCGGCGACACGATCTCCTGGAACTCGACCTCCGGCGGCGCCGACGAAGCCGGGGCCGCCGGCGCGGGGCCGACCGCCGCCGGCGCGTTCCCGGCGTTCTGGGTCGCGGCGGACGCGGCACCCACGGCGAACGTGTAGCCCGCGGGGCTCGAGGGCACGGCGAGCCCGGGCGACTTCGTGATCCGGATCTTCGTGCCCCAGCGGGAGATCTCCAGCGTATCGATTCCGCTCGACTCCACGGCCTCGATCAACTTCTTGAGAAAGGCGATGTCGATCATCGCGCGACGCGCTCCAGGTACCGGTCCTGGCGGGTGTCCACGCGGATGATGTCCCCCTCCCCGACGAACAGCGGCACCTGGACCACGGCACCCGTTTCCAGCTTCGCCGGCTTGCTCCCTCCCTGGGCCGTATCTCCCCGCACGCCGGGCTCCGTCTCCACCACGCGGAGTGCCACGAAGTTCGGCAGCTCTACCGCGATGACGTGCCCGTCGCGCACCAGCCCCTGGCACTCGAGGTTCTCCCTGAGGTACTTCAACTGGTCGTCGCCGATCACGTCGTGGTGCAGCGGAATCAACTCGAAGGTTTCCTGGTCCATGAAATAGTAAAGAGGACGGTCCCGATACACGTACTGGACGGGCCGCATCTCCAGACGCACTTCTTCGACGCGCTCGCCCGCGCGGAACGTGCGTTCCAAGACGGCTCCCGTGAGGACGTTCTTCAGTCTCGTCCGCACGAAGGCGCCGCCTTTGCCGGGCTTCACGTGCTGGAAATAGGTGATGCCGTACAGCTGGCCGTCAAGCTCTATGACCATGCCGTTCCGGAACTCGGCCGTCGTGGCCACGTCCCCTCTCCTCTCTACGCCGTCCCTGGATCTATGGCGAGATCACAGCCGTCCCCCCGAGGGCCTCCAGGGCACGGGAAGTTGGCGTGAGGCATTCCGCGCCGCTCTCCGTGATCCGGTAGTCGTCCTCCACCCTCACGCCGCCCCACCGTGGAAAGTAGACCCCGGGTTCCAGGGTCACAACCATCCCCGCGGCGAGACCGCGCGTCTCTTCACGATGCAGCCGGGGCCGCTCGTGCACCTCGAGGCCGAGCCCGTGGCCCGTGCTGTGCAGGAACGCGGCACCAAGGTCGCGCGCGGAGAAAGCCTCGCGGGCCGCGGCGTCCACGGCCCGCGCCTCCACCCCCGGGCGCAGCGTGCGCGCCGCCGCCTCCAGCGCCCCGCACACCGCCGCGTGCACCTCCACGTGCCGCGCCTCGGGCTCACCCACCACGTACGTTCGCGTGATATCGCAACAATAGCCTTCCCAGCGTGCGCCGAAGTCGATCAGGAGAAGATCGCCCGGGCGAAGCGCCCGCGTCCCGCTCCGTCCGTGCGGAAGCGCGGAACGCTCCCCTGACAGCACGACCGTCTCGAAAGCCGCGCCCTCCGGCGCCGCCCGGCGAATCCGATACTCGAGCTCCGCGACCACGTCCGCCTCGCGCAGCCCCGCTCGAACGAGCGGAAGCGTCTCCGCAAGGCTCGATCCCGCGACGGCCGCTGCGGTCCGGATCGCCTCGACCTCCGCGTCGTCCTTGCGCTCCCGCATCGCTTCCACCCAACCCTCCGCCGCCCACTCGATCGGCCACCACTCCACCAAGCGCTGGGCATCCCGATGCGCCAGCCGGTGTCCCTCGAACGCCGCGCGCCGCACCGAGGAGAGCGAACCCACCCGGTCCCGACAGGCCTCCCAGATCCCGTCGCGCGCCACGGCGATCTCGATCACGTCCCCGGGCACCTCTTCCTCCACCTGCGTGGCATAGCGCAGGTCGGTCACCAACCACGCGCGGCCCGCCTCCACCCAGAGGATCACGTTCGAACCCGAAAACCCGCTTAGATACCGCACGTTGGGACCGTACGTTGTCACGAAGGCGTCCAACCCCTTCGTCGCCATGAGCTCGCGAAGCGCCGTCAGCCGGCGCTCGGCGGTCACGCGTGTCATCCGGCCCGGAGATGCGCGATCAGGCCTTGCAGACCCAAAAGGTAGCTGAGCGGACCGAACCCGCAGACGAGCCCCACCGCAACGTCGGCGAGGTGAGAGGTGCGACGGAAGGGCTCGCGCGCGTATGGGTTCGTCAGATGAACCTCCACGAAGGGGATCGAGACCGCCACAAGCGCATCACGCAGCGCGACGCTCGTGTGGGCCAGGCCGCCCGCGTTCACCAGCAGGCCCTGGAACCGGCCGCGGGCGCTCTGAACCCAGTCGATAAGGGTCCCTTCATGGTTCGACTGGAAGAACTCGAGGTGCGCACCCTTGGCCTCGGCGGCCGCGCGCAGCCGATCCTCGATCTCCGCGAGGGTCGTGGTCCCGTACAGCTCGGGTTCGCGACTGCCCAGGAGATTGAGGTTTGGACCGTGGAGGACGCCGATCCTCAGCGTTTGAGGCTCCGGAGCCACGCCTGGAACTGCGCCAGATCGTCCTCCTGTCCGGCGCCTGCGCCCCCCGCGCCCCCTGCGCCCCCCACGCCCGTTTCTGGAGCGGCCTCCGCCGCGGAGGGTGGAGCCGTCGGCTCCGGGCCGGCAGCGGGCGCGCGAGCCTCCGACGGCCGCTCCGGCGACGGCCCGATCGTCACCGCCGGAGACGATACAGACGTGGGCGAAGCGAGGAGCGCCCGCAGATACTCGCCAATCGTCACAGAAACGGGCGGCGCCGTTGGCGAGACTTCGACGGGCCGCGCCTCCCAGACTTCGGGGCCGGCGGGTGGCTCGGCCTGGAGCGCAAACGCCGGTTCCTTTTCCGCGGCCGCCGCTTCCTCGAACGCGGCCGCAAAGACATCGCTCAGCGCCAGATCCTCCGCCGCCCGCATCGTGTCCGGCAGCCCGACGGCCGCGCTCGGCTCCTGTGGACCGGCCGCCGCTGGCAGTCCGAGCAGCCAGTCGGGCAGCGGCGCCTCTTCCGCGATCGCCGCCGGCGCCTCCTCGATCGGCGGCACGGCGATGATTCCTTCGCCGGCCGGCGCCGTGACCGTCTCCGCCTCCCCAGCCGGCACCGCGAGCGGCATCGGTTCCGCAGACACGGGCGCCGCTCCCGTCACCTCGCTCGGTTCTCGCACCGGCTCCGGCTGCTCACGGGGCAGCAGCTCCTCGGGGCCCATGGGCGCAGGGGCAGCGCCGGCCATCCGCTGCTCCGCCAACTTCTCGAGCTCCGCGATGCGGCGCTGGATCGCCGGATCCTCCGGGCGCTGCTCCAGCAGGTCGCGATAGACGTCGATGGCGTCGTCGTAGAGGCCCTGATCCGCGTATAGATCCGCCATCGTTTCCGTGATGAGCCTCGCATCTGGCTCGACGGGCGTCGGCGCCTCCACCCTGCGCGTCTCCTCGACAAACGGCCGCACGATCGCGGGCTCTTCCGCGGTCTCCTCCCGAAAGACGGGCTCGGCCGCCGCGCTCACCGGTGGCTCGGTGGCAAGCTCGCTCTCCGCGGCGGGCGGTGCGGCAGCTTCGGGTGCCTCCTCAAACGTCGGTTCAGCAGAAGGGGGTGCCATGGGCTTGACGACGGCCGGCTCCTCTGGCACCGCCGCCTCTGGCACCGCCGGTTGCGCAGGCCCCTCCTCGACGAATTCCTCACCGTAGCGGCTGTACCCGGCCACCGGCCCTTCCTCGACCGCCTCCGCTTGCGGCGGGCCGCCAACACCCTCGGCGGCTTTCGTACCAAGCCCGGCCAGCGCCGCCTCCACCTCTTCGTTGTAGGGATCGATCTCAAGAATCCGCTGGTACCAGCGCCTTGCCTCGACCCAGTCTCCGCCCGCCGCCGCCACGTCGCCCAGCGCGCGCAGCGCGACGAGATTCTGGGGATCGAGCTCGAGCACCCGCGTGAACTGAACGGCCGCGTCCTCCGGCCGGCCCCAGTCGGTGTAGATTCTCCCCAAAACGAGATACGCGCTAAGATAGTCCGGGTGCCGCTTCAACCCCTCGAGAACGACCGCCTCGGCCTCCTCCAGCCGGCCCAGCTGGCGGTACTTGTCCGCCAGGGGCGCAAACACGCGCCCCTGCGGGTTCTGCGCAAAGCGCTGCTCCAGCCGCTGCGCCTCTCGCTCTAGTTCGGACCGGAGGTCATCGTGGTCCGGTGCCATGAGGGCCTCGATGCGAAGCGGACGTTAGCGTTGTCAAGGCGTGGAGACCCTGGGGAGCTCCAACAGAAAAAGCTAGCCCCACCCGGCCCTCTCTGTCAACGCTCACCTTGAGGCGCGGGCTCCGCCAAGTGTATAGTGTATATTGTCGCGCCCGCGAAGCGGGGAGCCGGCCCCGGCGAGGCGAACAGACGGGAACCCTTCGAGCAGGAGGAAGGCGACAAGACCGATGGTGATGCGAGCGCTGCGGGAGAAGACGAAGGCGATCATCCTGACGGTCGGCATAGCGTTCGTCGGCCTCATGGTGTTCCAGTGGGGCATGGACATCACCGGGCGATCCACCGGCTTTGCGCAGGAGATCGGCCGGGTCAACGGGACGCCGATCACGTACGAACAGTGGACCCGGGCCTTCCAATCCCTCTCGGACGCGGCCCGCGAGGAGAAGGGCGGCCGCCTCACCGACGACGAGAGCCGGGAGGTCGAAGAGGCCACATGGAACGCGCTCGTGAACGAGATCCTCATCCAGCAGGAGCTGGAGCGGCTAGGGATCCAGGTCGCGGACGCGGAGATCCGGCTCGCCTTCCGGACCGCTCCCCCTCCCCAACTGCTCAACCACCCGGTGTTCCAGACGGGCGGTCGGTTCGACTACGAGAAGTACCGGCAGTACTTCGCAAGCCCGGCGGCCGACCGGCAGCTTCTCCTGGAGATCGAGAACTACTATCGGAGCGTGCTCCCGCGCACCCGCCTCTTGGAGCAGGTCTCCGTGGGGATCTACGTCACCGATGCGGAGCTGTGGGAGCAGTGGCGCGACCGGAACGAGCAGGTGCGCGTTCTGTACGCGGCCATCGAGCCGCGAACCCTCGTCCCCGACGACTCCGTCTCCGCCACGGAGCAGGAGCTGCGCCGAACCTACGACGAGCACCGCGCCGAATTCCGGCGCGAACGGAGCGCGGACGTCGCAGTCCTGAGCGTGCTCAAGCAGGCCGGGCCCGAGGACACGGCGGCCGCCCTCGCGAAGGCCCGCGTGCTGCGCGACTCGATCGTGCGCGGTGCGGATTTCGGCGAGATCGCGCGACGCGAGTCCGCCGATGCCGCGTCGCGCGAAGCTGGCGGCGACCTCGGATTCATCCGTCGTGGCGACCTCGTGGCGCCCCTCGCGGAAGCGGCCTTCGCCATGCGCGTGGGCGGCGTATCCGAGCCCCTCACGAGCTCCTCGGGCGTGCACCTCCTGAAGGTCGCCGAGCGCAGGGGCGATGAGGTGCGGGCATCCCACATCCTGATCCCCATCCGGATGACCGCGGCAAGCGAGGAATCGCTGCTCGCACGGGTCGATCGGATGGAACCGCTCGCGCTGCGTCGCGGAGTTCCGGCCGCGGGCGATTCCCTCGGCCTTCCGGTCCTCCGTGCGGGCGTGAGCGAGGGCTCGGATTTCATCCCCGGCGTCGGATCGCTCCGCACCGCCGTCGAATGGGCCCTGCATGACTCGACCCGTGTCGGCGACGTGAGCCCGGTGTACGAGACCCGCAGCGGCTACCACATCCTCGAACTCCGAAGCCGCAGCCCGGCCGGGACCATCCCGTACGAGGAGGTCCGCGCCGCGGTCGAGCGCCGCGTCACGCTCGAGAAGAAGAAGGCGAAGGCGCGCCGACTCGCGGAATCGATCGTCGCGTCGGTGCGCGCGGGGCGAAGCCTTGAGGCGGCGGCCCGCGAGCACGGGCTGGAGATCCGCACGACGCCCGCCTTCACACGCCAGGATGTCGTCCCCGACCTTGGGCAGGCGAACGCCGCCATCGGCACGGCCTTCGGCCTCTCGTTGGGTCGTGTCAGCGATGTCGTGGAAGCGAACGACCGCTTCTACGTGCTCCAGCTCGTCCAGCGCATCCCTGCCGACCGTCAGGCGTGGGAGGCGCAGAAAGAATCGCAGCGCGCGCAGGCGATCCTGCAACGGCGGCAGCGGCAGTGGGAGTTGTGGATGACGGAACTGCGCGAGCGGGCGAAGATCCGCGACTTCCGAAGGAGGGTGTTCGGCTCGCCGACCTAGCCCCGGCAAGCCCTAGAGGAGCCGGCGAGCGAAAAGGGCGACCAGCAGAATCCCGACCACGGTGAAGACGTTCACGCGGATCGCCAGCGGGCCCACCGTGAGCGCCAGCACCCAGAGATCGAGGGAGACCGGCCCGAGCGACGCGGAGACCGTCGTCGTGAAGAACTCGCGCGCCGCACTCTCCGGGAGGAAGAGCGTCGCCAGCTGCGTCAGCAGCGCGCCCAGCACGAAGCCCGAGGCCAGGATCGCAACGCGCCGCCAGGGCGAACGCCGATCGGGCCGTGTCAGGTCCGCCACCGCCTAGCGGTTCCTGCCGACGGCGTAGTCCACAGCATCCAGCAGGGCCTCGAGCGCCGCGCTCTCCGGCAGCCCATGCAGCGCCGCGCCCGCGCGCTCCCCGTACTCCCGGGCCCGCTGGCCGGCGTAGTCCAGCCCGGCCCGCTCGCCGACGATCCCGATCACCCGATCGATGAGCTCCTGGGACGGCTGCGGATCCGCGAAGAGCGCCTCCACCTCGGCGCGCTCGCTGCGGCTCATCCGGAGGAGCGCGGCGATGAGCGGGAGCGTCACCTTGTGCTCCCGCAGATCGAGGCCCGACGGCTTTCCCGTCACCTGCTCGCCCGCCGTGTAGTCGAGAAAGTCGTCCACGATCTGGAAGGCCATCCCGAGCTCGAAGCCGTACCGCGCCAGCAGGGCCCGGTGCGCAGGGTCGCCCGCCAGCGCGCCCATCTCACAGGTCGCGGACATGAAGGAGGCCGTCTTGCAGGCGATGAGCTGCAAATAGTCATCCTCCGAAAAGTCCAGCGCCTCGTGGGATGTCAACTGGCGCAGCTCGCCTACCGTCATCGCGTTCGCCGCCTGCGCGAGCACGCGAATCGGCTCCACCTCGCCGAGCCGCGTCATCTCCGTAACGCAGCGCGAATACAGGTAGTCCCCCATGATGATGGCGACCTGGTGGCCCCACAGCGCGTTCACGGTGGGCATCCCGCGGCGCAGCACCGAGTGGTCAACCGCGTCATCGTGCACCAGCGTGCTCAGGTGGACTAGCTCGACCACCGCGGCGAGCGTGATGGCGCGCGGGCTGGGCCGGCCGCCGACCTCGCTGGCGAGGAGCAGGAGCGTGGGCCGGAAGAGCTTCCCACGCATGAGCAGGAGGTGGCCGTTCACGCGGTTCACGAAGTCGAAGTCGGCGACGACGATCCGTTGGATCTCGCGCTCGACCTCGTCCAGCCGTGCCCGCACCGGCTGCTGAACCCGTGCCAGCGAAGGCGGGGCCCGGTCCACGCTTCGGTGTCGTGTCGTCACCGCCTCCTCAGGTTCAATCGCGCCGACGCCGGCCGCTGCTCCTCCCCGAACCGCCCTCCCCCTCCGGCAGGCTGCCGCGCAGCGCTTCGATCCGGGCGCCGACATCCCGGAAGTTCACGTCGATGCTGAAGACGCGCTCGTAGAACTCGAGCGCCCGCGCCGGTTCGGCCAGCGCCTCGTGCACGTGGCCGAGATCGTAGAGTACGCCCACCAGGGCTTCCTCCTCGCCGCCGGCCTTGAGCGCCCGCAGCAGCACCTTCTGCGCGATCCGGTACTCGCCCTTCTCCACGAAACAGCGGCCCAGCATCTCTTGGGCGCGCAGGCGATGGCTGTCGGCCCGGGCCGCGATCTGGAACTCGGCAATCGCCTCGTCCAGGAGTCCCATCTCCTTGTACGCGATTCCGAGGTCGTAATGGCTCGCGTAGTCCTCCTGGGTGAGCCCCTCGGCCACCTTCGCCTTGAACTGCGCCAGCATGTCGCCGAAATCGAACTCCTCCTCCGCCGTGGGCTCGGCGACGCCGAGCTCGAATCGGGTCGAGGGCGGCGCTTCCTCGGACCGCAGAAGGGCTCCCAGGTCCACGTACTCCTCGGCCCCCGGACGCTCCTCCTCGGGTGGAGCCGCCGCGGCGCGCGGCTTTCCCCCAGGCGCAGCCTCGGCCGCCGTCGTCTCCACGCCCAGCGCCCGCAGAGCGCCTAGAGCGCGCTCGTTCCCCGGATCGAGTTCCAGAACGCGTTCATAGACCGCTCGCGCCTTGTCGCTGGCACCAAGGCGGTCCAGGCAGTCTCCGAGATCGACATACGCCCGGATGTGTTCGGCGGGCTCCTGCCGAAGGACGGCCAGTTCGACGCGTTTCTGATGCGCACGCACATCGTTCGGATTGAGCCGGAGGAGATCACTGGCGACGCGGTCCGCCTCGAGGAGATGCCCCTGCGACTCGTATCCTTCGAGAGCGCGGCGCAGCTCGCGGAGCGCCTCGGGCCGCCGGCCTTCCTCCAGCAGGAGCTCAGCGAGCCGCGTCCGCAGGTCGTGGTCTTCGGGATCCTCGCGCAACCTCTCCCGAACCTCCTCGACCGTCGGCGCCGGCGCCGGTCGCGTGGCGGCTTCCGGGGCCGGAGCCGGCGGCGCCTCGGCCCCCGGTGTCAGCGCCTCCTCGGGGTAGAAGATCGGGAGTTCCCCGACCCCCTCCAGGATCCTCTCGGCGGCGCCGGTCGCCTCCGCGCCCAGGTCGGGAGGTGCCGTCTCCTCCTCGGCCGTGGCAGCCGAGAGATCGAACTCTCCTGCCTCGGTCTCGCTGGGAGCCCACTCCGAGGCGGCTTGCTCCGTCCTCAGGTCGAAGGCCTCCGAGACATCCAGCAGCCCCTCCTCCGGCGCGCCCTCCCCTTGCGGGGCCTCCGTGGGAGCTTCCGCCTCCGTTTCCGGCGGCTCCACGTATTCGAGCGCGATTTCCTCCGCGGTTTGGAAGCCCACCGGCGGGGCCACCGGTTCGACTTCGGTCGGCTCGATGATGGCCGCCTCAAGCTCCTCCTCAGGTGGGGTCGGCGGTTCCGCCGAGACCTCCTCCTCGGCCGCCTCCGGCTGTACCTCCTCCACCGTCTCCTCAGACGGCGGAACCAGGAACTCTCCCGTGCGGGAGGGCTCGAGTTCGGGGAGCTCGATGATCCCCTCCACGTCCAGCTCGGTGGGCGCGACCGCCCTCTGGGTCTCCTCGGGCCGGTCCACCAGAGGATCGCGACCCGGCGCCAGCTCCAGAATGCGCGCTCGCACCTCGTCTGCGTCCGCCTGCCGACCCTCGGTCATGAGATCGCGCCATGCATAGCGCAACTGGTCTACCGCCTGAGGCACGCGCTCGTGGGCCAAAAGTTGGTCGGCCAGCAAGAGGCGGATCTCAGGCTCGGGCTGGAGCTCCGCGAACTCTTGCAGAGCCCGGAAGGCCTCGTCGAGCTTCCCCCCGCGGCGCACGCGGTCGGCGTACTCGAGGAAGTTCTTGCGGGCGTCCGACAGGAATCCCTTGCGCGCGCTGATCTGGCCGAGCTTAAGGTAGACGGAATCGCGGTTCGGAACCGTTCGCAGGATCTTGTTGCAGAGCGCCATCGCGTTGTTGTAGAAACCCGCCTCCATGTAGCCGTCGATGCCGCGCTCCCAGTAGGTCACCGCCTGGCCCGTATTTCCGATCTTCAGGTAGAGGTCGCCGACGCGGTTGTAGAGGCTCAGGTCGCTCTCGACGCCGGCCGTCTCGAGCAAGCGGATCGCCTGCACGTAGCAGTCGATGGCCTTGGACCACTCTTCCTTGGCCTCGCATCCGCGAGCCTGCGCCTTTAGACGTGCGAGATCCGCCATCGCAAAAGATCCTAGGACTCGGGCCCGAAGCCCGCGTCCGCCCAGCGCTCGATTTCCGCCGCCTCGCGCTCCAGTTCCGACAGCGCAGCTCCTCCGCCCGCCGCATTCACGCGGGCGAGACGGAGCCGGAGGTCCGCCGTCTCGCGCCTGGCCCGCTCACGCTCCGGGCCCACCGCCGAGAGGTATGCGCGGCAGGAAGGCGCGTCGCGCTCCGCAAGTGCAGCGAACCCGGCCCGCGCCGCCAGGTGCTCCGCCGCGCGGCGCGACAAGAGCCTCGACGGCGACGCCTGCGACCACCGGAAGAAGGCCGACGCACCGCTCATCGCCGCCTCGTCCGGGATGAGCCCGACCACCTCGCTCTCCGCCGCCCGCGTCCCCCGCTCACGCGCGAGCCGGTCGATCTGCTGGTAGATCTCCGCCGCCGACACCTCCGCTGGCCGCTCAAGGTTCATCGACACCTGGACCCGGCCCCGACCCGGAAGCCGGTCGCTCGGAAAGCCTCCGCCGAACGCTTCCAGGCCGCCGCGCCGCAGATCGGCCAGCAAACGCCCAGGCGGGTCCGAGGCCGCGGCGTAGAGGAAGACGGGGATGCCCACCTCCTCCGCGATGCGACGACCCAGGTCGCGAGCCAGCGTCGCCGCTTCCTTCAGATCGAGTCCGAGGAGCGGCACCAGCGCAAGCACATCCAGCGCGCCGATCCGCGGGTGCACGCCCTCGTGGCGACGAAGGTCGATCCGCGCCTTCGCCTCCCGGGCCACGGCGACCGAGGCCTCAAGCACGGCGTCCGGCGGACCCAGGTAGGTGAGGACGGAACGGTGATGATCGGGGTCGCCCGACACGTCTACCAGGTCAACCCCCGGCACGTTCGCAACGGCGTCCGCGAGGGCAGCGATCACGCTGGGATCGCGCCCCTCGCTGACGTTCGGAACGGCCTCGAGGACGGCCTGGGACACGCTGAATCAGTATACGCCAGCACGACAGGCCGAACAAGAACGAACCTCTCTAGACGACACGGACACCCCGCTTCCATACGGCCACACAGTGGTTCTCGCCATAGCGGTAGGCCACGTGCCGGTAATCGGAGACCGCAAAGGCGACCACGTCCGCGGGCGCGCCCACGACCAGGGTCCCCTCCCCGGCGACCCGACGGAGCGCGGCCGCCCCGTTCGCCGTGGCCGCGACGAACGCCTCCGCCGGCGTCATCCCCATGCGAGCGACCGCGAGCGACATCATCATCTGCATGTTCGTCGTGGGCGAGGTGCCGGGGTTGAAGTCCGTTGCCAGCGCCACGGCCGCCCCCGCCTCCACGAGCCGTCGCGCCGGCGCGAAGCGCTGCTTCCCCACAAAAAACAGCGTCCCCGGAAGGAGCGTGGCCACCGTCTGCGACGCCGCCAGTGCCTCGATCCCCTCATCGGAGACGGCGCCCAGATGATCGGCGGACGCCGCCCCCACACGCACCGCCAGCTCCGCGCCGCCACCCCACTCGAACTCGTCGGCGTGCACCTTCGCGCCGAGGCCGTGCCCTCGGGCGGCCGTGAGGATCCTCTCGCCATCCTCCGCGGTGAACACACCCGGCTCGACGAACACGTCGCAGAACTCCGCGAGCCCCCCCTCCGCGACGCGGGGGATCATCTCCTCGACGACGGCGTTCACGAAGTCCGCGCGCCGGCCTGCGAACTCCGGCGGCACCGCATGTGCGCCCAAGAAGGTCGCCACGACCTCGAGCGGGCCCTCCGACGCGAGCCGGCGGATGGCACGAAGCATCCTGAGCTCGTCCTCGAGGCTGAGCCCGTAGCCGCTCTTGATCTCGACGGTCGTCGTGCCGTGCTCCAGCATCCTGCGGAGCCGGGGGCGCGTTCGCTCGACGAGCTCGTCTTCGCAGAGCCCGCGGAGATCTCGGACCGAGGCCGCGATCCCGCCTCCCGCCGCGTGGATCTGCATGGTGTCGGCTCCCCGCGCCCGCAGCTCGAATTCCTCCACGCGCCAGCGACCGAAGATGGCGTGGGTATGCGAGTCCACGAACCCGGGTGCCAAGACACAGCCCGCCCAGCGCTCCGCCCGCGCCGCCGGCCAGCGCGCGCGCAGCGCCCCAGGCTCGCCCACTCCCGCGACGCGGCCATCCAGAATGGCGAGGGCTTCGCCCGTGCGAAGGCCCACAGGCGACATCTCGGCACCGCGGCGGGGTCCGGCCGGGCGTCCGCCACCATCTGCCCGCTCCAGGGTGAGCAGCTGGTCGGCTTCGAGGATGAGAACGTCGGAGCCCGCCACCGCGCTATTCGGCCATCGGGATCCTGAGGCCATGGCGCCGTGCGGTTTCCAGGGCGAGCTCGTACCCGGCGTCCGCGTGGCGAACGACGCCGATCCCCGGATCGTTGCTCAGCACGCGCTCAAGCCGCCGCGCCGCTGCCGGTGTGCCGTCGGCGACGATCACCTGTCCGGCGTGCAGCGAGTTCCCAATCCCGACGCCGCCGCCGTGATGGAACGCGACCCAGCTGGCGCCGCTCGCCACGTTCAACATCGCGTTCAGGATCGGCCAGTCCGCAATCGCATCCGATCCGTCGAGCATGCCTTCCGTCTCGCGGAACGGCGAGGCCACGGAGCCCGTGTCCAGGTGATCGCGGCCGATGACGATGGGCGCCTGCACAACGCCGCGGGCGACGAGCTCGTTCAGGGCCAGGCCGAACCGCGCCCGCTCCCCGAGGCCCAGCCAGCAGATGCGCGCGGGGAGGCCCTGGAACTTCACCTTCTCCCGCGCCATGCGAATCCACCGCGTGAGCACCGCGTCCTGCGGAAAGAGCTCGAGGACCAGCTCATCGGTCCGGCGGATGTCCTCCGGGTCGCCCGACAGCGCCACCCAGCGGAACGGGCCCCGGCCCTGGCAGAAGAGCGGACGGATGTACGCCTGCACGAAGCCCGGGAACTCGAACGCGTCCTTCAGGCCCGCGTCGTAGGCCTGCGCCCGGATGTTGTTCCCGTAGTCGAACGTCACGGCACCCTTCCGATGGAGCGCGAGCATCGCCTGCACGTGCGCGGCGATGCTCTTCCGAGCACGCCGCACGTACTCCTCCGGGTCGCGGCGCCGCAGCTCCGCGGCCGCCTCCACCGCCAGCCCGGCGGGGATGTACCCGTTCAGAGCGTCGTGCGCGCTGGTCTGATCGGTGAGGACATCGGGGACGAGACCGCGGCGCACGATCTCCGGGAGCACCTCGGCACAGTTCCCGAGCAGGCCGACGGAGACGGCGCGAGCATCCTCCCTTGCACGGACGACCCACGACAGCGCCTCGTCGAGGTCACGCGTCGCACGATCGAGGTAGCCAGTCCGGAGCCTGCGGTTGATGCGCTCCGGGTCCACCTCCACCCCGAGGAACGCGGCGCCGTTCATCGTCGCCGCCAGAGGCTGCGCGCCACCCATGCCGCCGAGCCCCCCGCTCATCACCCAGCGGCCTCTCAGACTCCCGCCGAAATGCTGCCGCGCCACGGCACCGAACGTCTCGTACGTCCCCTGGAGGATCCCCTGCGTCCCGATATAGATCCACGAGCCCGCCGTCATCTGGCCGTACATGATGAGGCCTTTCCGCTCCAGGTCCCGGAAGACCTCCCACGTGGCCCAGCGGCCGACGAGGTTGGAGTTCGCGATGAGGACGCGTGGCGCGTCCTCGTGCGTTGGGAAGACCCCGACCGGCTTTCCGCTCTGCACGAGGAGCGTCTCGTGGTTCTCCAGCCCCTGCAGGCACCGCACGATCGCCTCGAACGCCTCCCAGGACCGCGCGGCTCTCCCGGTGCCCCCGTACACGACCAGCTCGTCCGGGCGTTCCGCCACATCCGGATCGAGGTTGTTCATGAGCATCCGCATCGCCGCTTCCTGGCCCCACCCCTTGCAGGTGAGGGCGGCGCCCCGCGGCGCGCGGACCGTTCGACCCACCACCGTTGCCATAGGACTCCTCCCCCACTCCCTCTCAGCGAGCGGGCGGTGCGCCCATCGAGGCGCGCCGCCCGCTCTGTGCCGCGACTCTCAACCCGCGTTCTTCCATAGCGCGGCGAGTTCGCCGGATTGGACGAGATCCGTGAGCGCCTCCAGGTCGGACTGGAGCGGCCGATCGCCCGTCAGCGGCTGCACCCGCTCGCGTACGAGGGCGTA
>JACQVD010000085.1 GCA_016209945.1 Gemmatimonadota bacterium | reverse complement strand
GGCCCCCCCGGGCCCACTCTGCCAGCGCCACAGGTACACCGGCTCCGTGGCCGTCCCCATCAGGAAGTACGGCCGCTGCGGGCCCTCCGGGATCCTCCTCGGGAACTGCACGGCGAACGCGTCCGGCAGCGGCTCGGCCGCCGGCAGCGCGCCGGAGTCCTGTGCCATGGTCATGAGCACCGCCTGCTGCCACTCCATCCACTCGGCGCTCGGGCTCCGGGACGGATCGTGCCACACGAGGCGGAGCGCCAGCTGGCGCCCGTTGTGCAGCGCCTGCACCCACACTCCGTCCACCGTGGGAGCAAACCATCTCGGTTTCACGATGACCTGCCCCACGAGCGGGAAGTAGAAGCGCTCGACCGAATCCCAGATCGAATCGTCCGGGGAGGCCGGGAGCTCGCCTTCGATCCGCTCGGCACGGACGACCTCGCGCACGACCGGCGGCTTCCCGGGCGAAAGGCTTCGCACGTATTGGGCCATGCGCCAGAGCCCCTCCTCGGTGATCACCTCCGCGTCGATAAGGTCCGTGAACGACGGCATGGGCGTGCCGTCGAGGCCGGTCTTGAGCCGCGCGAAGATCTCCTCGACGGAGCCGCCGCCGTTGAAGTTCCAGTTCTCCGTCAGGTCCATGGCGCGGATTGGCAGCTCGGCGTCGTCGCGGAGCGTGGGCGCGGACGGCCCGTCGCCGCGCCCCGCCTGCCCGTGGCACTTCCAGCACTCGATCTTCTCGTAGAGCGCGCGTCCCTCTCGGAGGCCCTCCTCGGTAACCTTCGGCGGCCTGCCGACCGCCACGCGCTCGGGCGGCGGTTCGCTCTCGAAGAAAGGCGAAAACGCTTTCAGGTGCCGGACGAGTTCGCGAAGCTCCTGAGCCGAGAATTTCTTTTTCCAGCCGGGCATCGTCGTCCCCGGCATTCCGCTCAAGATGACCCGCAGGAGATCGTCGTCCGCGGGGAGGCTGCCACTGGGCGTGGTCCGGACCTGATACAGCGCCCGGGTGAAGTCGCGCGGCCTGGGAAGCATGCGCTCGGCCGCGGGCCCGTCCCCGCGTCCCTCATCGCCGTGGCAACCGGCACACCACCGCGCGTACAGCTCCGCGCCGCGCGTCGGCGCCGGCGCTTTCTCCTGAGCAGCCTCAGGGCTCCTCGCGCCCGCGACCGCAGCGACGCCGGCCGCAAGCACCAGCGCAGCGGGTCCCTTACTCCGCAGCCGCACCCGTCTCCTCCGAGGTCCGCGGCGACCACCCAGTCTGCTCGTACAGGAAGATGATCACGGCCCAGATCTCATCCTCTGTGAGGAAGTCCTCCCAGGCGGGCATGGCGGAGTTCCAGGGCGTCCCCTCCGGCGGCAGGCCCAGGCCGCCTTTCGCGATGCGCCAGAAGACGAAACTCTCCGTGAGCTGCGCGATCGTTCCGCTGCTCGTGAATTCCAGAGGGGGAGGGTTGAACCCGTGGGCGTAGTGCCCGAACCCATCCAGGAGGTCGCCGTGGCAGGGGACGCAGTTCTGAACGTAGACGCGCTTCCCCCGCTCGTAGGCCTGCCGGAGACGGCCCCCCTCGGCCCCCGCGCGCAACGGGTTCTCGAGACCCGGAATCCGCATCGTCCTTCCGCGGAACGTGATCTGGCCGGGCGGCGCGGGGTGGATCGAGCGCAACCCCACGGGCGCGACGACCCTGGGCTTCACCTGCTGGTAGGCGAGCACGCCCACGAGCAGCGGGAGCAGGACCAGGAGTGCCATCCGGATCCTCCCCTTGTCGGGCTCCACGAGAACCGCCCGAATCGGCTCCTTGAAGCTGCGCCACCGATCCTCGTCCTCGCTCAGCCAGATGAGGACTCCGGCGAGCGCCGTAAGCATGAACTGGAGGAGCACGCTTGCCGGAACCGGCGCGCTCCGCACCCCGAAGAGGGGCGGGACGTAGGCCACTCCGTACTTGAAGACGAGATAGCAGAGGACAAGGATCAGAGTCGCCTTCCCGAACGGGTGGCGCGCCGCGTTCACGAGTCGGTCCAGCGCCCGCGCTCTCGGCATCGCTCTATCTCTGGTTGGCGAGGAAGTGCACGAGCGTATCGAGCTGAGCGGCGGTCATCTTCTGCCCGAAGTCCTTCGGCATGAGCCCCGCGAAGCGCTCGAAGCCCGCGGCGATCGTCGCGTCCGGCTTGAGGATCGACTCGCGCAGGTACTCGACGTTTCGTGCCGCGCCGATCTTCATGAGCTCCGGGCCGATGGGGCCGCCTTCCCCGCGGAAGACATGGCACGCGAAGCATCCCAGGCCGCGCATGATCTCGATCGGGTCCATGGTGGCCGACAGAGGCGCGGCGGCGCCGGCGGCCGGCGCACCACCAGCGGCCGCACCCGGTGCGAGCGCGCCACCCAGGTCATCCGTGGTGACCGTCACCTCGCCGCCCTGCGCCTGGAGGAACGCCACAACCGCCCAGATCTGCGCGGGTGACAGCTGGCGGCTCATGTCGGGCATGATCGGCTCGTAGCCCGCGACCAGGTACGCCTGGGGTTTCACGAGCGACTCGTAGAGGTACGCTTTGCAGTCCTGCCCGCCCACGCGCAGCCCGCAGCGCGCGCCGATGAGGCCGAGAGCGCCTTCCGCTGTGAGAAGCCTCGGCGCGCGCGTGCCGAGCCCGTGGCACACCTCACACCCGCCGGGCCCGTGGTAGACCCCTTCTCCCGCCGCCACGAGCTCCTCCGGCGTCACGCCCGGCCCCAGCGTGAGCTCCCTCGGCACCTCCGACTCGACCTGGGGGATGACGTTCGCCACGAGCGTGTAGAAGCCCACCGTCAGGAGCACGATGAGCGCGATCTTCAGGTTCGTCCCCCTCATGGCTCACTCACCCGTCGATCCCGGTGCGAATCGAGGCTCGACGCGCGCGACCGGCGCCACGCCGAGAGCCGCCGGCACCGGCTTCTCCACGAGGCTCGTGAGCCAGAAGACGAAGCCCACGAGCCCGAGAAAGATGAGCACGCACACGCTGATGATCTGCGCCGCGTAGCCGAGCGCGGGCGTCGCCGCCCACGGGCTCGTGTCGCGCATCACCTCGAAGACGTGCCAGTGCTGGCGGATCCCGCTCCGGGCGAAGCCCATGAGCCCCATGAGCCAGGTGAACGTGACTGCCAGAATGAAGAGCGCGTACTGCGATCGCTCGGGCATCTCGCCCCAGCGAATGGCGCCGCGCGACTCCGCACCGCGCACCAGGAAGATGTCGAGCACCGTCACGCTCACGATCGTCGCGAGCACGGCCAGCACCTGGTACACGCTGAACCCGATGCGCACGATGGCCGGCACGAAGTAGCCGTAGACGCCGTAGAAGACCACGATCGCCGCCGCGGTCGCGAAGATTGCGCCCTGCACCCACGTCGCCGTCTTCGCCCACGATACGACCGGCCGGCTGTTCGCGCGCCGGTACACGAGGAACGAGAGGAACGTCGTCAGGATCATGAGGTTCACCGCGGTGTTCTTCGCGCTCATGACGCCGAAGACCCCCAGGAACGGGTGGTGCGAGCCGCCCATGGCGACCAATTCCTCGCGCGTCGCGATCATCGTGTGCGGCGTCGCCCACACGATGACACCGCCGACGAGGATGATCAGCATCCACTTCGTGTAGGGCCGGAAGCGCTCCGCCCCGGGGATGCGCGCCATCCCCACCCACAGGTAGTAGTTCGCGGCCAGGAAGAGGACACCGATGAGGATCGCCTGCACGATCCAGAGCCAGCTCATGAAGCCGCCCATCATCGTGATCCCCAGCTGCTCGTTGTACGCGTAGATCTCACGGCCGAGCCAGTAGCCGGCGAAGGGGAGCACGATGAGCGCCGAGATCGCGATGAAGTTCCCCACGTACCCCATCCAGTCGTAGTGCTGCCGCTCCTCCTCGTTCCGGGCGGCCATGAAGCGATACGCCGCGTACGCCGCGACGATCGAGCCGCCGAAGACCACGTTCGCGATCGTCCGGTGGATGTTAATCGGCATCCACGTGGCGTTCGCGATCGCCGTCCACACGCCCACTGTCCCCGGCGCCGTCTCGGGCCGTACGCTCGCCGGCGGGGTCATCATGTAGGTCAGCCACCCGTCGGCGATGAACATGACGGCGGTGCCTACGACGTTGAGCAGGACCCCGAGCCCGAGGTGCCAGAGCTTCGCCGCGCCCTCCTTCCAGATGTCCCAGCCGTAGTAGTAGAGGTAGAGCGTGAAGGACTCGACGAAGAAGAGCGCGGCGTAGATCCACATCGAGACGCTGAAGACCTGGGTCAGATAGCCCCAGAACCGCGGGTACAGCGAGGAGAGCGTGAAGACGAGGAGCGCGCCCCAGATGGCGGTGGCGCTGTAGGCGACGAGGAGGAGGCGCGTGAACTCTTTCGCCAGCCGGTCGTAGCGCTTGTCACCGCCCGCCATCCCGATCGCCTCCGCGACCATGGCGAAGATCGGCACGCCGAGGACGAAGGCCGCGAACATGAGGTGCAGCTGTGCGACGATCCAGACGGCAGCCCGGGAGCCGATGCCGGGGAAGTACCCGTACGCGCCCGCCGTGTCCCGGGCCGCCACCTGGGCTAGAGCCACGTCGGGGAGGGAGAGGAGGAGAGCGGCCAGAGCCGCGAGCATGAGGACCGGCCGCCGCCAGGGGGGCGCGGCCTGCGGGCTCTGCCGAGCTGAACTCGGGAGCCGCACGGTCACTCGGCCTTGCCGATCACCGGACACTTGTCCATCGCGTCCAGCCGCTCCTGCACCTCCTTGATGGGGCACCTGGCCCCGGATGTCTCCAGGAACGCCAGCGAGGTACCCACCGAGTCGCGGATCTCGCGGGCGCGGAGCTCCTGGAACATGACCATCATCGTCTCGATGTCGAAGCTGTCGGCCTCGATCATCGCCTGGCGGTTCTCGTCCATCACCTGCACGGTCGCGTGATCCACTCCGCGTTCCCTGGCGAAGCGCTCGACCGTGGACCGCGCCAGGGGCCGGGCGATGAGCGGGACGCGTTCCAGCCGCTCCCACGCGTCCTTCGACCACGTGATCCCGTTGCGCGCCCGCTTGCGCACGACCTCGCGATCGCTCCCCATGGGGCACTCGCAGACCGGCCGATCGGCGAGCGCCTCCTCCGCTTTCAGTTCTGCGCGGGCGATCTCCTCCGCCTGTCCGATCCCCATCACGAGCTGCATGTGCGTGGGGAGGAGATCCCGGATCGCCGCATCGAGGAGTGCCTGCGTCACGACCGCGTGGCCGCGCTCCTCGCACCACTCTTCCACCGCCTTGCGCGCGATCCCCTGGGCGAAGGGCGGCACGCGCATGATCCGCACCTCAGCCATGGGATCCCAGTCGAGCCCGGCGACGCCGTCCTCCTCGATCCACGGGATGTCCTCGGGCCGGACGCCCACGGTACCGGTGAGGAGCACGTTGCAGGGGGCGAGCCGTACCACCTCCTCGGCCTGCGAGCCCATGTCGCTGCCGTCGATGCGGTGCGCGCCGTGCCGCGCGATGACGAGCAGGCTCGGCCGGAGCTCCTCCACGTACTGGAGGATGCACTGGAACGGCTTCCCGATGAGGATCTGGCTCCCGACCTCCACGTCCGGGTAGGCCTCCGCCATCTTCTGCGCGCGCTTCACGTTCGCCTGGCAGAGCTTCAGGAGCCCCTTGTCGATGATGTTGTTGTGCAGCTCCTCCTGCTCCTCGAACTTGAACACCTTCGAGGCCTGGACCGAGAGGACGTCCTTGATGCTGCGGAAGGCGGCGTGGTGGAACTCGACGTCGAAGGCGCTCGCGAACTGGACCCGGGCATGGAAGGCGCGGGCCAGCTCGAGTGCCATCTTCGCCCCGCGGTAGCCGTAGGAGGACCCGTCCACGCACACGAGGAAGAGCCCCTCCCGCAGCGGCCCCGCGGTCCTCGCGATGAGCATGTCCTTCTCGACCTTCCGCATCGCCCGCGAGACGACGCTGCCCAGCTGCGAGCTCGGCTGGCGGCCCAGCCCGAACGCCCCCATCGTCACGAGGTCGTAGTCCCCGTGATTCGACTCGCGGATGATCTCCTCGAAGTGGATCCCCTCGAGGAGCTGGCGCGTCATGGGCACGCCGGCCGTCCGGCACTTCTGTTCCATCTGATCGAGGTAGGAATCGCTGATGAGCTGGAGGCCCTTCTCGATCAGCTTGTCGTGGATCTTCCGCTGCCGCTGGATCTCCTCCTTCGTCTGGAAGCGTGCGGGGAGCCCGCTCTCCAGCTGGCGGAAGCGGACATCGTGGAGCCGCGCCGCGTAGACGTGGTTCCCCACGAGGTGTGCGCCGAACTCCTTGCCCAGCTCGATCGCCAGATCGATGGCGTAGTGGCATTCCAGGGAGTTGTCGCAGGGAACGAAGATGTTCTGGTACATGCGAGCCCTCGGTGCGGGGTTTGGGTGCAACGCCCAGCGATTATGTTACAGCGGGATCTCCGCGCCGTCCGCGTCGAAGAGCGCGATCGCGCTCACCGGACACGCGCGCGCCGCCGCCTTCAGGGTCTCCACATCCACAGACTCGGGGTCCAGCACGACGGCGACGTTCTCCTGCTGGTCGAGCTCGAAGGCCGTGGCTGCGACGCCGACGCATTCCGCGAATGCCACGCACAGCGCGCGGTCCACGACGACCCGGACGCCATGGCGCGGGGATCTCTCCGCGGTCTGCGGCGACGCCCCAGACGATGCGCGGCGCCCGTCCGGCCCGGCCAGCCCGGCCAGTTCTCCCTCCACCGGCTCCCCCCTCACATCTCCTCCAGGCCTAGTTCTTTTCGGGCGGCGTCCATGACCTCGGGCGTGATCTCCTCGATCCCGCGCTCCTTCGCCCACTCGGAGTAGAGCCTGCGCACCATCCCGCGCACGAAGCCCGGGACCCGGGCGAGCCGGTCCTCGGCAGCCGCGCTCCACGCAGGCGCCCGCCTCGTATCCTCATCGACGAGCGCGCCGTCGGCACCCGTCCCGAGCTGTGTGCGCACCGTCTCGAGCGGCTGGTCCGGTACCGTTCGGCCGCCGATCTTGACCCCGAGGCTCGACACGAGCTGCGTCTCCATGGGGTTCGTGAGAAGGGCCACCTTCCGGCCGCAGGTGGGACACGCGAACATCACCGCGAGCGTCCCGTCACCCGGAAGCTCTCGCTCCTCGTACCTCATCTGCGCGTCGCAATCTACGCAGAGGAACTTCACAGCGTCCTACCCGTCTCGAAGAAGGCGCGCACGGCGCGCGCCGCCTGCCCGAACGCCGCCGCCGCCGCCGACCCGGGCCGCTCCAGCACGAACGGCCGGCCGCGATCCGCCAGCGCCGCGAGCTCGGGATCGAACGGGACCCGGCCGAGGCTCGGAACGCCATCGAACTCGGCGGACGCCCCGAAGAGCGGGCCCACGGTTCCGCAATGCGGGCAGGCGTACCCGGCCATGTTCTCGACGAACCCGACGATCGGGATGCCCAGCTCGCGCACCCTGTGGACGGCCTTGCGGACCACGAACTGCGACAGATCCGAGGCCAGGCTCACAAACACGACGCCGCCGAGATGCGGGAGAAGATCGTGCACCGGCTCGATCCGGTCCGTCCCGGGTGGAAGATCGAGGAGAAGGTAGTCGAGGGCGCCCCAGTCCGTGTCCGCGAGGAATTCCCGCAGGGCGCCCGCCTCAAGAGTTCCGCGCCAGACGAAGCTCTCCGCCTCCGGGCCCTTCCACTCCACGGGCGCCGAGTCCGACGCGAGCAGGAGGTCCATCGACATGAGTTTCAGCCCGCCGGCACCCACGGCCGGCGCGACGCCGTCCGCCTTCACGAGAAGCCGCTGGCCGCGCGCCCCCAGGAGCTTCGCCATGCAGGGGCCGTTGAGGTCCGCATCCACGACGCCCACGCGGCAACGATCGGCCGCGAGCGCCGCGGCCAGGTTCGCGGTCACGACACTCTTCCCGACCCCTCCCTTGCCGCTCAAGACGGCCAGGGTGAAATGGACTTGGCTCAGCCGGCGATGGAGACGCTCGACCTGGGCACGGATCTGCCCGAGCACGTCCGACCCCGTATCGGGCGGGAGATCGAAGTACGTGCGGATCCGCTTCACAGGTCCCAACCGGCGCGCGCCATGAGCCAGGCGTTCAGCGCCACGACCACGAAGGCGGCAATGTAGAACGCGCGGGAGACCGCGTACGGCGCGCCACCGGCCGGCTCGTAGTTCGCGCGCAGAAAGGCGTCGGGGATCAAGTGCACGAGCCGCCCCGCCGAGAGGACCGCGAAGAGCCTCGCCACCCAGCGGTTCTCCTTGAACCACAAGAAATAGAACGCGAGGGCGGCGATGAAGGCACCCAGGAGCAGGAAGAACCACACCGGGCCGGCCGCCGTGCGCTCTCCCAGCAACCCGTGCCGCTGGAATTGCCACACCGCGCCGTCGTACAGGACCGCCACGAAGAGGTAGTAGAAGGCGGCCTGGCGAACCTTACGGGTCCTGGAAGATGGCTCGTTCATAACGAGGACGCCACCTTACCGACGAGGGGCGAGACTGTCAACCCGAAACACCCGATCGCGTCTTGCGAAAAACAATAGCCCCCGATCGCTCGGGGGCCGTGTATGCTCCTGACCTTCTGGGGTGCTGTCCGCTACTCGACGATGACGAACGCGGAGGCCGCGACCGAGCCTGAGGAGGCGACAAGACTTGTCGAGCCCGCAGCGACCGCGCGCAGGAGGATGGCATCCCCCACCTCGAAGTCCTCCAGCGTGCCGGGTCCGATGATGCTGACGACTCCCTCGTTCTCGGAGCGCCAGTCGAGGGGCCCCGGAATGGGCGTCAGGTTCTCGTCCACGAGCCGGCCCACGAACCGCACCGAGTCCGCGCCCACGGCCAGGTGCAGCGTGTCGAACTCCAGGAGGATGGCCACCGGATCGCCGCGCTCCGAGTTCGTGGGATCGTCGCGGCATGCGCCCGAGACGAACCCCAGCGCCACCGCCAATGCCACCGCTGTCAGACATCGTGTGATTCCATTCATGCGATCCCCCGGGTTGTTCCCCTTAGAAGCGATTCACCATCTCGACGGCTTCGGGACTGCCCAAGAGCCCCTGCCAGTTCGGCCGCGACGCCTCCGTGCGGTCATTCGTGTAGATCAGGTTGAAGTGGCCGAACCCTGTCTCATCCAGGAACACGAACTTCAGGTCGCGGTCTCGGCTGTACTTCCAGACCACGAAGTCTCTGCGCTGGGCCTCCGGAAGATTGCCGCGAAAGACGTCGTCCGGTGCCCCGTAGCGGAGGTAGATCCGGCCCCGGTCGGTCAGCCAGCCGGGCCGGATCGAGCCGCCCCGCTCGTAGAAGTACTGGTTCGCGTACTCGACGCGCTCCAGATACTCGTCGTGGAACGCGTTGCCGGGCTGCGGCCCGTTGGGATCCCGGCGCGCGAAGTACTCGCGCAGAAAGCGCCGCCTCGCCTCCGGTGCCAGCGCCTCGAAGACCGCCTTCTGCTCCGCGGCCAAAAAGTAGGCGAGCGGCTTGTAGATACTGTCGAGCTCGGCGTCGTTCAGCTCCGCGAGCCCGCGCGACACCTCATCCTCCACGGGAGCGGCGGCCAGCATCGGCTCGCGCACGCCGATCAACCGGAACCGGCCCGCCCGCGTCACGGTCTCGCCGCCCGCCTGCACCGCCGCCTCCACGGTGTACGACCCCGAAGGCAGCCCGCGGAGATTCACGCCGCCGACGTCGATGCCGCCCGAGGCCGGGAGGAGGAGCGTCTTCCACGACGTCTGGAAGACCTGGCGCCCCGCCGAGTCCCACGCCGTCAACCGGGTCTGCGCGGCGAGGCTGTCAGACCCCCCCGCCCCCCCCTCACCGTAGATCTCCACGTAGTAGAAGAGCCGCGGCGAAAGGGAAGTCACCGCCGGCAGGGCAGAGGCGACGATGACGTACGGACCCTTCCGGATCTCCCCCGCGCTGGCCTCGCGCTCCGTCCTCCGAATCTCCTGCGACAGCACGAGGTCAGACGCCCGCGGGTCCGCGAACGCCTCAATCTCCCTCTCGATGTCAAAGGCCCCGCCTGCGCTCCGGACCCGCACGGCGAGCCTGTACGTCCCGGGGTCCACCGCGAAGCTGAACAGGTCCACCGTACTCCCGCCGGAGGCGAGGAGCGAGTCCGCGATCTCCTGAGACCACGAGTCCTTGAAGAGCTCCCCCTCGGCGCCCGACACCACCACCTGGCACTCATACACGCCGGGCCCCCCGGCCTCCCCGGCCCCCGGAGCCGCCACGTCCCGGAGAAGCGCGAACGGGATCGACAACACCCCGCTCACGAGCACGCCGCGCTCGGGCCGCGAGAACCGGTAGAGGGCGAGGGAAGGTGTGTCGCGGGCGGGCTCCGCCTGGGCGGAAAGAAGAGAAAGCGCAGCCGCGAAGGCCGCGGCCTTCACGCCCATACGCACCCTATAATCTCAATCTTATATGTTCAACCTTCCCGCAGCCGGCCGGCGGCTACAGCGCGCCGATGTCGAGCCCGATGCTGAAATAGTTGACGGTCTCGAGGATCCCCATGTGCCGGAGCGCGTAGTCCACCCGCACGCTCCAGGAGGGGAAATCCCACTTGAGCCCGCCGCCGAACGCCAGCCCGTCGAGGCCGCGGTCGCTGTTCACGCTGGACTCGAAGCTGGTACCGAAATCGCACACCTGCGCGGCCCCGTCACCCGTGCACTCGATCGCCTCCTCGTCCGGCTGGTAGCTGTAGCTGGCGCGGAGCGCCGCCCCGAAGCCCGAGCCACCGATCCGGTCGAATCCCCACTCGCCGGCCACGTTGAACGTGGCGTCGGCGTTGTTCGGCTGCGTGAACTCCGACAGGAAGGTCAGCCGGTTCGTCGCCTCCGAGACGACGTCGTACGCGACGCCCACGCGGAACGTCACCGGCAGCGGCCACCCCTTGGCCCTGAGCCGCGTCGGCGTCGGGTCCACCCGCCGATCGGGGACCCTCGGATCCGAGGGGATGATCGCCACCTCGGTCCCCGCACCGCTGTGCTCGAGCCGCGAGCCCAGGTGCTGGATCACGAATGACGCGCGGATCGGCCGGCCGCCCAGCTCGGAGTGGAAGTTGGTGCCGAAATCGAAGGCGACGGCCGTGCCGTCCACCTCGCCCAAGACGTCGCTGACCAGCTTCCCGGTGATCCCGGCGGAGAAGCGGTCGGAGAACTGTCGGGCGATCGTCAGGCCCGCGAACGTCTCCGAAACGTCGTAGGTACGGCCCGCCTCGTTCTCCTGGTCCGCCGCGGTGAAGATCGGCTGGTCATCGAATCCGAAGGAGCCGAGGTTCACGCCCACGGCCCACTCGCCGCCACCGATGGGGAGCACGCCGCCGACCCAGACGTAGCGGGTATCCTCGATGTAGTCGAGGTACGCCACCTCGACGGTCGGCCGGCGGTTGAGCGCCACGCCGGCCGGATTCCAGTAGAGGGCGCTGGCGTCGGTCGCGATCGCGGCATACGAGCCACCGAGCGCCGCGCTCCGGGCGCCCGCCCCGAGCAGGAGGAACTCGCCCGAGGTCGTTCCGAACCCCGTGTTGTCCACCGGGATCTCGACCTGCGCCAACGCCGAGGACCCGCCGAGGAGCGTCAGCGCAACTCCCAGAGACCAACGACGCAGCTCTCGCATGTCTTTCTCCCTCCGAGCCGGCCGGGCCGCGCCGTGCGGGCGCGGCCCGGCGCTCACGTTCTCAGCGCGCGAAGTTCACAACGGTGAACTTCTTGATGATCTCTTTCCCGTCCTCTGTCTCCACGTGGTAGAAGTAGACCCCGCTGGCCACGAACTGGTTGTTGCGGTTGCGGAGGTTCCACTCGGCCATGGCACCGCCGGACGGGTCGTTGTGGTTGATGATCGCCACGAGCAGCCCGCTCAGGCTGTAGATCCGGATGATCGCCCGGTCGGGGAGGTTCACGAACTTCAGCCGCTTCTCCACGGGTGCCAGGTCGAACGGGCTCGTCACGTAGTACGGATCCGGCCACGTGTGGATGCGCTCGAGATCCTTCTGCGCGACCGGTTCGATCCGGGTGGCCTGGTCCACGGTGAGCCGGAAGCGGGTGCCGGGCACCGTCGCAGGCCGCAACGCCGGACTGAACGTGTAGCCCGACGGGTCCAAGCCCGTGGCGTCGGTGCTCGCACGTACGCGGCCCGAGTAGTTCCGCAGGGTCCAGACCGTGCCGTCGGGCGGAAGCTGGCCGCCCGTCAACTTGAAGATGTAGCGCTCGCCGTTGATGTAGAGCCCGAACCCGGTCCCGTTGGGCGTGCCCAGGTCGCCCGCCTTCCCCGAGCCGATGTGGATCGGCTTGACCACGGGGTTCGGCCTCAAGCGTGCCCGACCCGCGGGACCCGGATCGGTGTGCGCGCAGAACCCGAGGAAGTTGTCGTCCACGGTCTGCGAGATCTGATCCAGGTAGTTGAAATCCTTCCAATCGATCGTGCCGTTGCCGTTCGCGTCGTCGATGAAGCCGTACGACGCGCCGGCGTTCTCGCTGAACGGCACCGGCACGTCGTGGGTCACATCGCGGATCTCGCCGAAGGTGCCGCCCTGCCAGGTGACCCGCACGTCCGCCGCGCGACCCATGATCGCCGCGATGTAGTTGAAGCACTGCATGCTGCCCGAGTTGGGCGGAGTCTGGCTGCCTGCCACCTCGGGCGTCGAATCCGAGTGGCTGCGCGGCGACCATACCGAGTCCAGCTCCGCCAGGTGGCCCACCCGAATCCCGCGACCGGGGTCAGGCTCGCTCTCTTGCGTCCCGTTGAACCACCGCGGGCCGCCGGGCGAGAACCCGCCGCCCGCGCCGAAGCGGTTCCGCCGCGCCGCCTGGTTCTCGTGCGCCGACAGGTCGATCGACTGCCGGAACCCGAGGTTCATGATCGCGTTCGTGTTCACCGGCGGGATGCCGAACCGCGCCAGGCCCTCCTCGTCGAACGGAACCAGCCGCGCGAACTCGTCGAACACCTCACTGGGCTCCCCGAACGCGTCCCACACCGGGATCGTGATGATCCTCTGGAGCTGCTGCACGCTCCCGTCCGGGTTCGTGACGCTGACGAAGACCACGCCGCAACCGCCGAGGGCGTTGAACGCACCCTCGCAGAGGCCAATCTCCGAACCCACGCGCACGCTGTCGATCTTGAGCTCCGTCGTCCCTTCGCTGAGCACCTCCGGGACCAGCGGCCGGAAGAACGCCTCCGCGGCGTTCGTGGGCGGCATGGGCCCCGAGAAGATGCCCGTCTCCGCGTTGATCTCCGGAAGCGCCGCGCTCGGGTTGAGCGTGTCCTGCTCGCCCATAAAGGCTTCACGGAACGTGGCCGGCACGAGACCCCGGCTCGCCACGCGCGGCACGACCCGCTTCGCGCGCCGCGCCGACTCGAGTGAGGTCGGCCCGGACTTGAGGGAGTTCACGTCGAACGCCGTCACGGCGTAGAAGTAGTCGAACCCGTTGACGACATCCGTGTCGCTGAAGCCGAACGGCACCCCAGTATCCGTGAGTGGCGCGAAGCCGCTCCCACCGCCGGTCACCGCCGTGTCCGCCTTGACGACGAGCGTCCGGCCATCGGCGAGCTCCACAGCACCCCCCTCCGGAACCTGGATGACCCTGGAGAAGTCGAAGGGCTGGAAGCTTCCTCCCGCCGCCCCGAGCGGGATCGCGTCGCCGGCCTCCGACAGCTCGCCGAGATCGTTGCTCGCGAAGCGCCCGCCCGCCTCATCCACCATGAATGTGCCGGCGAAGTCGAACTGCGCGAGGAGCTGGATGTCCTGCTCCCGCGTGGCCTTGTAGATGCGGTAGCCCTCCACGTCGAGCTTGCGGAAGTTCGGATCGAAGAGAGGGCTCTCCGGGTCGCTCGCGACCGCGAAGAAGGGATCCCCGTCCGTCTCCGTCGCGCTCGGCTTCCACACGACCGTGACCTTCCTGTCGCCCGGGATGAGGAAGAAGTCCGGGAGCTCCGGGGCGAACGGCAGCAGGAACTTGTTGTCGAAGACCGCCTGGGCCACGAGCGCCTTCCCCAGAAGAGTCGCGGGGTGCGCGATCTCGACCTCTGTCTGGTCGATCCTCCCGTCCCCGTTCAAGTCCGAAGCCGACCGCCACCCCGCGATCTTGTCGATCGGGTTGATCCTCGTGGGATCGGCCGCGAGCTGCTCCGGCGTGGACGGGATCCCCGGCTTCACGTCGCCGCCGAGGATGAACTCCGGAACGTCCAGCGGAGCCGCGTGCACGAACGCCACGCCGATCGTGGTGCTCTCACCGGGCCCGAGCGAGAAGGGGCCGGACACCTCGTCGAACCGGGTGTCGCGCTGCACCTGCTCCAGGAAGCACACTCGGCCTTGCGTCTGGAGTGTCACGTTGCACGGGTTGTCGCCCAGCGCCGTGCTTACCCGGCCCGAGAGGTACCGCCAGAGCTGCGCGGGGCCGATAGGGTCCGGGAACCCGGTCGCCGCGTTCAGGGTCGCGGTGAAGAGCGTGAGCCCCAGGTCCCGCGGGCTCTTCAGGTACTTCGACGCGAAGATCCCCACCCCGTTCGCGAAGGGCGGGAAGTAGATGTCAGGGGGAAAGACCCAGCCGGACTCCTCGAAGGTCGCGCCGTAGGTGAGCCCGAGGTCGAAGGGCAGGATCGCGTACGAGTAGTTCGTCGCGAAGTTCCCCACGTCGGGGTCGAAGGAGAACGACGCGTAGACCGAGTCCATCCGCCAGCCGCCATCGGGGAGCGCGTTCGCGCCGCCGAAGAACGCGTTCTCCTGAAGGCGCTGGAACTCGGGGTCGTTCGTGACGTTCGTGAACTTGATGAGGAAGTAGATGATGTCCTGGTTGCCCGCGGGGAAGTTCCAGGCGAGGCTCCGCTGCTCGACCTTGATCCCCATCGGGTGCTTGCGGCCGCCACCCAGCTTGTTCGGGTTCGCATCCCAGTACGCGACCCAGCTGTCCTGCTGAGAGGCGGCGACGCGTCCGAGGAGCGCCTCGTTGAAGATCTCGGGATCGTTGACCTTCGCCTCTTCCGGCCACGCGGCTACGTCCGCGGCGTCCAGCGAGTTGAAGATGTTCGTGATGAAGTCGCCGTGGAGCTGATCGCCGCGGGCGTCGAAGAAGAACGCAGCAACGGTGTCGCCGGCCCAGGCGAAGCCCGCGTCACGCGGGACGCGCCCCGCGATCTGGAGCCCGCTGTTGAACACGTACTGGTTCGCGGTCCCCTTCGGCCAGAAGCCGCCGCCGCCCGTGGGCGAGTTGAACACGTTGACACAGACCTCGCCCTCGTTCGTGATCCCGCACTGGACGAGGTTCACGTCCAGCACGAGCGTCGCCCCGGCGCTCAGGTTGAAGCGGCTCTTCGCGCGGGCCGCGGCCTCCGGGTTGCGATCGGCCCAGGCCGACGGCGCGGCCACCGCCGCCGCCAGCATGAGAATCAGGAACGCCGCGAATGTTCTCGTATGAGAGTTCGACGAGACGTGAGCCATTCTCGCCTCCACGTCAGAATGTCCACTCGATTCCGAACCGGATCTGCCGCGACGGGCCCAGGAGGTTCTGTTCCCCGAACGACAGGTTGTACGCGGCATTGAAGGCCGCCTCTTGCTCCTCGAGGGAGAAGAAGCCGTCGCCGTTCCCCCAGCGCTCCTCCGCCCGGATGAGCCCCCAGGCGTCCACCGCGTTGTCCAGCGGCAGGTTCTTGAGAACCTGGTCCACCCGGTTCGGCTGCGCCGGGTCGTACAGCGAAACGTCCGTGGGCAAGCCGCCCGGGCTATCCACGAGGCCCGCCAGCCGCGCGAGCTCCGGACTGGTGAAGAAGTCGCGGTGGAGCTCGTTCACGGTCTCCCCGGTCTCCAGGAACACCTGGAGCACGTTCCGGAAGTCGAAGAGGTTCCGCACGTCCGCAAAGAGCCGCACCTGCGAGCCGGCACCGAGGTTGAACCCCTTCGTCACCCTGAGATCCACTTCCTTGATCCATTCGGTGCGGAAGGTGTTCAGGTCCTCGCGCTCCAGCTCGCCCCCGAGCCCCGCGGTCGTCGGCGGCCCGACCTGCCCGACGCCAACGTTCACCAGCCTCGAGTACGGCAAGCCGCTGGCGAACCGGAAGAGGCCGAAGACGCCCACGTTCTCCAGAACCGCGCCGATCCCCGTCCCGCCCAGGTAATTGTCCGGGAACGTCAGCGAGAAGGAGCCGCCCACGTTGTGCGTCCGCGTCTGGTCCGAGAGCAGCAGCGACTCCGCGGGCCGGATCGGCTCACCCGTGAGGCGCGCCAGGTTCGTCAACTGCCGCGCGAAGATCCGGGTGAACACGAACGGGTCGGAATCCGTCGTCTCGCCCCGCACGAACCCGTACGTCGCCGTCACATCAAGGATGTTCCCGAACCGCTTGTCCAGCCGGATGTCCACCCCGCGGTTGTTCCCGAACGTGAGGTTCGTGAACACGTTGTAGAACTCGAACTTCTCCGCCCGGTTCGGGTCCTCGAACGGCAGCTTCCGGACCGCGACGTTCCTCCGCGTGTCCGTGTTGTACGCGGCGAGGTCCAGCACCGCGTCCACCCCGAGCTGCTGCCGGTACCCGAACTCGAACGTGATCACGCGACCGAAGTCGAGGTCCCGCGAGAGGATGTCGTTCGTGTTCGAGTTGCGGAGGTCGGTCCAGATCGTGCTGAACAGCTGGTCCAGCGTGGCCGTGCGCACGAAGTGGCCGTACGACAGCCGGAAGGTGCTCCGCTCCGTGACCGGGAACGACACGCCCAGCCGCGGGGAGAGCGCGTTCTTCGCGTCCGGCTCGACGAACCAGTTGTCGGGGAAGCAGGGATCCGGCACTCCCTCCTCGACGACCGCGCTCGTCTCGCAGCCCGCCGCCGTGTCCGCCGTGATCCGCTCGGGGAGGTTGAACACGAAGAACGGGGTCCGCGGATAGCGCGCGTCGCTCGTGAAGTAGTCCCAGCGCAGGCCGCCGAAGACCACGACGTCGCCCAGGTCAACCCGATCTTCGCCGTACAGCGACGCCCGGGTGAAGTTCGGGTCGGCGAACATGCTCATGAAGATCTGGCGGTCCAGCCCGGAGCTCAGGAGCTGCGCGTCAACTTTCCGGAACTCGCCGCCGAGCTTCAGCCGGTGCAGCCGGTTGATCTGCCAGTCGAGGTTCGCGCGGGCCTCAAAGCGGTCCTCGCGGCTTATGGAGTGGCCGAACGGGATCCCCTCGGTCGGGAAGTTCACGGCCATCCCGAACGGGTTCATCCGGAAGGGCTGGCGATTGCGGACCGCCGTGTTCCCCTGGAACGGCACCCGGCGCTCCGAGATCTCGTTGCAGTCGGGCGCGTTGGGCCGCGTCTCCCCGTCGATGGACCTGAGCGCGCACCCGTTCACCCGGATGTCTTCCATGAGCCACTTGTAGTCGTCGTCGTCCACAGCCCCGTTGCCGTCCCGGTCGCCGGGGAAGTCCTCCTCCTCGGTCATGAACTCGAAGTCGTCGAACGTGAACCCCGCGGCCGGGCTCCGGTTGTCCAGCGCCCACTCCTGGTCGAACTGACCCGACTGCGCTCTGTCCCGCTGGTAGGAGAGGTGCGCGTCGAGGGCGAAGGAGCTCTCAGCGCTCCGCACGAAGTTCTGCGTCCAGGCGAGCGTCCAGACGTTCGAGATCGACAACCCGCCGCCGAGCGCGATAGGGTTGAACAGGTTGTTCCCACCGATCGCACGGGGCGTGACCGCGCTCGGCCCGAGGAAGGAGCGCCCCTGGTCGCGGGTCCGGCTATAGGAGCCACTGATGTTGGACCCGGCGCCGTAGCTCCAGGTCAGCTTCCCGAAGAGGCTGTACTGGTCGTTCGCCGTGAAAGGCAGCCGCCTCCCCTCGTCCCACTTCAGGAAGCTGGGGAAGTCCACGCTCTGGACGTTCCCCCTCTCGTCGGTGACGTTGATCGTCGTGTCCACCCCGCTGAGGACGAAGAGATCAACGTCGTCCCACCCTTTGTTCGTCAAGACCGACTGGTTCCCCTGCGCCGACCCGGCCACGAAGAACGAGAGGTTGCTGACCAGCGGGCCGCCCACGCTCCCCTCCCACCGGTGCACACCGAACGACGAGTTCTGATCCGGGCTGATCTCGTCCGTCTGGTAGGAGAGCGCACCCGTGTAGTTCCGCCCGCCCGTCCGCGTCACGAAGTTGATGATCCCGCCCTGCGACTCCCCGAACTCCACGCTGAACCCACCCGTGATCACGTCCACCTCGGAGAACGCGTTCGTCGGTAGGTTCACCCGGACCGCGTCTGTGCTGTAGTTCCGGACCAGCACACCCTCGATATACACCGCGTTCTCGCCCTCTCGGGCCCCGCGGATCGAGAGCCCGCGACGCGTCTCTACGACACCCGGCTGGATCTTGATCACCGCCCGGGCATCGTCCACCGGCAACTGGTCGATGTCTTCGCCCGAGATGATCGCCTTCGAGGCCACCTGGTCCCGCGGCACCAGCGGCTCCCGTTCGCCGACAACCTCAATGGGCGTGACCTCCACCGCCGTGGACTCCAGCTGGAAGTTCAGGTCCGTCGTCTGACCCGCCAGCACCCGCTGGTTCGTGATCGTCACCGTGCGGTAGCCGATGAACTGGATCTGAATGTCGTGCAGGCCGGCAGGGACGAAGTTGACGAAGTAGCGGCCCTCCTGGTCGGTGATGTTCCCGAACCGCGTCCCCATAACGATCACCTGAGCACCGGCGATCGGCTGGGCCGTCTGCGCGTCGGTCACCCGACCCTGAATCTTCCCGGTGATCTGCGCCGAGGCGGGGACCGCAAACGCGACGCCGAGGAACGCGGCGGCCGCCAGGATCTTCGTCACGCGGCGGAACGTTACAGAACCCATGGATGACCCTCCGGAGCGGCTCGAGTACACCTACACATCATGAGATTGAACGCGAACGAGAATGAGAACAAGTAGGTATAGGTATATGAGAGTTGCCACGAGCCCGCGCTGAGCTCTTGCCAAGGCGGCTCGATTGGCAACTGCGCGTACTGCCTAAACGGGGGAGTGTCCAAGCAGCCCGCCCAGCTTCGGCGTTCTTCCGGTTTGAACCTTGCGGCCCGCAGGGCAGCGCCAACAATTGCACCAACCCCTTGGCCAACCCAGTGGGCCCGGAGTGTTCCGGCAGGTTACAGCCCCGCCACAATCCTGTCAAGACCACCCTAGGGCCCAGGCGTGCTCATTCAGGAGCCCAGGGCTTCCAAGGCCCGGAGCAGCGCCTGGGCCTTGTTCAGCGTCTCCTCATACTCCCGCCCCGGATCCGAGTCCGCCACGACCCCCGCCCCCGCCTGCACG
>JACQVD010000083.1 GCA_016209945.1 Gemmatimonadota bacterium | reverse complement strand
GCAGCCGCAGTACCCCATGCCGCTCCGAAGCCCGCCGGCCAGCTGGAAGATGATGTCGGCCACGGGCCCCCGGTAGGGCACCCGGCCCTCCACGCCCTCGGGGACGAGCTTGCTCGGCGCCATCTCACCTTCCTGGAAGTAGCGGTCCGCGGATCCCTCCTCCATCGCCGAGAGGGAGCCCATCCCGCGGATCACCTTGAAGCGCCGCCCCTCGAGCAGGAACGCCTCGCCCGGCGACTCCTCCGTGCCGGCGAGCAGCGAGCCGATCATGACGCTGTGAGCGCCTGCCGCGATCGCCTTCACGATGTCGCCCGAGTGCTTGATCCCGCCGTCCGCGATCACGGGCACCCGGCCCGCGCAGCCCTCCACCGCCTGGAGGATCGCCGTCAACTGGGGGACGCCGACGCCGGTGACCACCCGCGTGGTGCAGATCGACCCCGGACCCACGCCGACCTTGACCGCGTCCGCGCCGCGCTCCACGAGCGCGGCCGCGCCCTCCTTCGTCCCGACGTTCCCGGCCACGATCTGCGCGTCGGGATGAGCCTCCCGCAACCGCGACACCATGTCCAGGACGGACTGCGCGTGGCCGTGCGCGCTGTCCACGACGATGACGTCGGCGCCCGCGTTCACGAGCTCGTGGCCCCGCTCCACGTCCTGCCGCCTCGTGCCCACGGCCGCGCCGACGCGGAGCCGCCCGTGCTCGTCCTTGGCGGCGTTCGGGAACCTGCGACGCTTGAAGATGTCCTTCACCGTGATGAGACCGCGCAGCTTCCCCTCGGCGTCCACGACCGGGAGCTTCTCGATCTTGTGGCGGTGCAGGATCTTCTCCGCCTCCTCGAGCGTCGTCCCCACCGGGGCCGTCACGAGTCGCTCCCGGGTCATCACCTCGTGCACGGCGCGATCCTCGTTCGTCTCGAACTGGAGATCGCGGTTCGTCACGATCCCCACGAGCCGCCCGTCGCGCTCCACGATCGGGACGCCGCTGATGGAGAACCGCTTCATGAGCGCGAGCGCCTCCCGGATCGGGCGGTCCGGCGTCAAGGTGATCGGGTTGAGGATCATCCCGCTCTCGGAGCGCTTCACCCGGTCCACCTCCGCCGCCTGCCGATCGATCGGCAGGTTCTTGTGGACGATGCCGATCCCTCCCTCCCGCGCGATGGCGATCGCCATCCCCGCTTCCGTGACGGTGTCCATCGCGGCGGAGACGATCGGGATGTGGAGGCGGATCTTGCGCGTGAGCGACGTGCTCACGTCCACGTCCTGCGGGTGCGTCTTCGAGTGACGTGGCTCGATGAGGACGTCGTCGAATGTGAGGCCCAGAGGAAACTCTCGTTGCGCCATCGTCCAGGGTCCTATGAACGAAAAGCCACCCGGGCGCGGCACGTTACCATGCAGTGCCTGCACCCGGATGGCGTTTCCAGCAACGACCGCCTTCCCATGAGAGAAGGTAGGATGGGCCGTGGCCGGGTGTCAACGCCTTCTAGGAAACTCCGGCCGCGTCGGGAGAGCGCGGCGGGCGCCCCCCTCCGGCGCCGGCCGCCCAAACCGGCTCGCGCCGCGGCTCCTCCCGCCGGGGCACGCCGTCCTCGGCCGGCTTGGACGCCTTTCGGAGCGCGAACTCGTGCAGCACGAGACCGAGCGCGTAGAGGAACCCGACGCCGATGTGCGAGATCGCGAGCGCGCGCAGCCACCCCTGGTGCGTCACGACCTGAATGACGTAGCCCGTCAGCACCATCGGCACGACCGCCAGCGCCGCCAACACGCCGCTTCTCCGCCCCGAGGGCGTCCCGCTTCGGAAGTGCCGCCACACGTGCCGCAAGGCGATGACGCCCAGGACGAACACGAGGAGGGGCGCCGTGACCACGTGCGCCCGCAGGAACCACGGCTCCAGCGGATGGTTCACAGCGGCCCACGGATCGCCGGACTCGACGAAGTACTTCGTCCACATGTACCCGACGCCCGTGAGGAAGGTGAGCGCCGAGGCGATCCAGACCGACCACCGCTCAAGAGGCGCCATCGGGCTCTCCCCTCTCCGCGCCCCAGAGCCCCAGGGGGCGAATGACCTGGTGCAGCGCGAGGACCCGCCTCGCCCCCCGGGTGATGGCGCGCGACGTGAGCGTGGCGCCGGTCATGTTCACGATCCTTTTCTTGAGCGCGAGATCCTCCGTAAGAGCCTTCCCCTCCAGCTGCCCGAGCCAGCTGTGCGGCGCGCGGTACTCCGGCGGCTCGGAGAACTTGAGGATCTCGATCCGGTCGATGTGCCCCTCCCTCGACACCACGATCATGACGACCTCGGGGAGCGTGCGGACGCGGTGGGCATCGAAGTAGGCGACCCCGAGGGGCCGATCACCGAGCCTCCCGACGTAGTAGGTAACGACCCTCTGGTGGATCTCCACATCGCTCCCCGCGAGCCTCCGCGCCGCCTTGAGATCCGCTTCCCCCAGATATGCCGTCCTCCGTTCGATCGTCGCCGGCTCCGGAAAGGCGAGCCGGAGAGCCTCCTCTTGCGTGAGGAAAACCTGCCCAAGCAAGGGGCGGGCCAGACACGCCCACAACAGGACGGGCCCGAGCCCCCCGAGCCCCCAGAACCGAAGCGGGCGACCCGGCACGCTAGAACAGGTAGCTCACGTTCACGTTGAACTGGTCCACGCCCGTGTCCGCCTCGTTGCCGTGGATCTGGTAGTCCGCCTTGAGGGCGATGTTCGGGATCGGCTTCCACGCGGCCCCGATCGACACGATCCTGCGGTCGTTGGCCGGATTGGGCTCGAACCCCTCCGGGACCTCGTCCTGCGTGTTCAACCTCTCGTAGCGGACGTACGGGATGAGCTGCTGCCCGGTGCGCAGGCGGTGAAGGACGTCGTACCCCGCCTGCACGTAACCTCCGACAAGGCGCTCGCCGATGGACGCGCTTCCCTCCAGACGCTTAACCGCGTTCAACTCCGCCACGTCATCCACATCGGCTACGGCCACGAGGCCCCGCACGTCGAGGCCGCGAGCCTTGTACTGGGCGTGGCCTTCCCAGATGAGGGCGCGGGCACCGATCTCGTCTTCGGGGTCCGTGGGCGCGCTCCGACCCTGCCCCGAGTTCCCGACGTAGACCGAGGTTCCGATGAGGAAGCCGAGGGGCCCCACGTACTCCACTCGGCCGACGAACGCCAGGTCTTCCGCCATCGCCCTCGAACCCTTCTGGCGCCCGCCCCTGAGACCCGCAGCGCTGAATCCGCTCGCGCCCGAGGAGCCGCCGCCGACGCCATCGAAACCGTTGATCAGATACGCCCGATACGCGAACCCGGCCGCCTGCCCGAAGATCCCGATCCCGTTCTCCCTCCACGTGCTCGGGATGATGCGGAGCTCCGTCTCGGGCCGGCTCGTCCCGAGAAAGATCGGAGGCTCGTGCTGTTCGTTGATGAGACCCATCGGTGGGAGGAGCAGCCCCGCCCGGAATCCCAGACCGGGCGAAAGGATGTAGTCCACGTACGCGAACTCCAGGGAGACGGAGCCCTCCTGGTCCGTCGCGCCGTGCTCGAACTCGATCTCCGAGTTGAAGAGGAACCTCTCGTTGAACTTGTATCCCACGTAGACGACCCCACGCAGGAAATCGAGCTGGTCCGTCTTGCCGGAGCGGGAGCCGTCCTCCCGATCCTCGGAGAAGTTCTCGTACAGCATCTCCCCATATCCGGCGAGGGAGACGCCCTGCCGGGCGCGGTAGACCTTCGACGCGGCGGGCCCCAGCCCGTACACGCTCGTGTCGGCCTGGACCACGACCTCCTGACCCAGCCTCAGCTGCTCGAGTTCGCGCGTGATCGCCTCGATTTGACGCCGGAGCTCCGCGATCTGCGACGTGTCCTGAGCGGCCCCCTCCTGCGCCGCGGCCTGCCGCACCATGACCAGGGAGCTGATCGCGATGGCACACACGAGAACCCGTGACGACACTGCGCGGATCACACTTCCCCCTTCTGGCGTTCAGTCTCCAGCCCGCTCCACCTGTCTCAGAGCAGTCTTCTCGGCCTCTCGGATACGGCTGTCGCCTCCCGTCACTTCCCGGGCCGGCCCGAGATCCACGAGCAAACCCGCCATCGCCCGGTTCGACGAGGCGGCCGGCGCGCCGGATGCGTTCTCCAGGACCAGCACCGCGACGTCCTCGCGCGCCTCCGCCCACCGCAGGGCCTCCACCGGCCCCAGGACGAAGAGGGCCGTCGAGAGGATATCGGCGACGAGGGGATCCGGGGCGACGACCGTCACGCTCCCCCATGGACGCACGGGCCGGCCCGTGCGGGGATCGAGAACGTGACCGAACCGCTCCCCGCTCACTTCCACAAAGCGCTCGGAAGACGAGGTGGTCGCCGCCGACCGGTCGCGAAGCCGAACCTCGGCCGCGGGCTCGTCACGGCGCGACGGGTGCGCGACGGCCACGACCCAGCCGCCATCCCCGGCCGCGTCACCCAGTGCCAGGAGTTGCCCGCCGAAATCGAGCAGCGCCGAGCGAACGCTCCCCTGCAAGAGAATCCGGCGCGCCGCCCGCAGCGCGGCCCCCTTCCCGAAGGCGCCGTCGTCGATCCAGGCGCGCGCATCGAGCCGCCGAATCGCTCGTGCCTCCTCCTCGAAGGAGAAGCGGTCCAGTCCGCTGGCGGCCAGGGCCGAGCCGAGAACGGACTCGGACGGGTACCGCCCCGCTCCCCGTAGATCCCACGCCTCAACGAGAGGCCCGATCGCCGGGTCGAACGCGCCGCCCGTGGCGCGCCACCAGCACTGCACTTCCAAAAGGAGAGAGAAGACTTCGGGCGATGGGTTAAAGGCCCGCCCGACCGGGGCGCGATTCAGGCGGCCCAGTTCGCTGTCGTCCCGCCACGTGCTCAGCACCTGCTCCAGGCGGCGAACCTCCGCAAAGACACGCTCGATCGCCGCGATCGCCCTCGTCCTGTCGGGGGCGGCGACCCGCGCCCGGAGGGTCGTCCCCATGAGGTATGCCTCTCGCTCGACCCACACCGATCCTGATGGCGCCTGCGAGGGGTCGGGGACAAGCTCGGGAGACGCCCCGAGGCCAGCGGTTCGCTCTGGTTCCCCGGGCCGGATCGGCAGGGCGAGTAGAAGCAGGGCGCCCAACAGCGCCGCTTGCAACCTTGGGATTGGCTTCCTCCTCCGGGTGAAGCGATAACAATTATTGAGATTGAGAACGATTCTCAACGGCGCCCCATTATACCGGCGGTGCGAACCGCGTCAAGATTGGGCTGCCCTGCCCCGGCAATGGGATCGCGGCCGTCTGTGGTCGCGCTTCCCATCCCGCGACGCATTCCGAGTTGCGTTGACACCCCCTGGCGCCCGCGTATAGTCACACGGTCATGGCGTTCCTTCCCCTGCGCGTGACCCGGCCATCCCGTCAGCCGACAGCGCTCTACGAGCGCTGGCTCGCCGACATCGAAGCCGACCTCCGCCGACCCGACTGCGATCGCAACGCGCTCTGCGTACGCGTGTTACGCGATCTCTACTTTCCCCAAATGGCGGAACGGCGGCCCGAGGATCTCCCGCTCGGCGCGCAGGTGGCGCTCGCCCAGCTCGACCCTCGAAACGTCACGCTGGAGCCCGAGTACTACGCCGAAGTCGATCCGGAGAAGTTTGCGCGGGTGAAGCCGCTCCTATGGATGTGGCAGTTGTTCGATCGCACGCCCCTCGGCCAGAACGTGCACCTGGGGGTGGGATTCCGGCGCCTCCTCGCCCCGTACATCTTCAAGCGCTGTGGCCGCAACTTTAAGTGCTTTCACTTCGTCGAGTTCTCGTTCGGGTACAACATGGAAGTGGGCGACGACGTGGTCGTGCACCGGTACGTGCTGCTGGACGACCGCGGCGGGATCGTGCTGGGCGATCGAGTCTCCATCGCCGACTACGCCAACATCTACTCCCACACGCACTCCATCGTGGATCAGCGCGATGTGACCTGCGCGAAGACGATTCTGGAGGACGACGTCCGCATCACGTATCACGCCACCGTCCTGGCTGGCGTGTGCGTCGGGCGCGATGCCATGGTGGGGGCGTGCGCCGTGGCCACCCGGGATGTGCGGCCCTACCACGTGAACGTGGGGATCCCCGCGAAGAGCGTGCGCGTGAAGCCCGGGGCGCCCGTGGATTCCGAGGAGGAGACCACGACGATCAAGAGGAAAATGGAAGCGCCGTAACCGCTCGGGGAGCCCGCACGCCGCGTCCCACGGCCTCCCCGAGACCCCGCAGCCGATCCATCAAGCCTTCGAAGCCTGATAACGTGAGCGACTGTTCCCCATCGGAGAGCGCCTCCTCCGGGCGCGGATGCACCTCGACCATGATCCCGTCGGCGCCAGCGGCGAGGGCAGCGCCCGCGAGGGCCGGCACGATGTCGCGCCGGCCCGCCGCGTGGCTCGGATCGACGATGACGGGCAGGTGCGTCTCGGATTTCAACACCGGTACCGCGGCGATGTCGAGGGTGTTCCGCGTCGCGGTCTCGAACGTGCGGATCCCACGCTCGCACAACACGACGTCCCTGTTTCCCGCGCTCAGGATGTACTCGGCGGCGAGGAGGAGGTCGGTCACGCTAGCCGACATGCCCCGCTTGAGGAGCGCGGGCCTGAGCGACGCGCCCACTTCGCGCAGGAGATCGAAGTTCTGCATGTTGCGGGCTCCGACCTGGAGCATGTCGGCGTACTCGGCGACGCGCTCGACGTGGCGCGTATCCATCACCTCGGTGACGACGGGAAGTCGCGTCGCCTCGCGCGCCTCCGCCAGGATCTTCAGGCCCTCCACGCCCAGCCCCCGGAAGGAGTACGGCGAGGTCCGGGCCTTGAAGGCGCCGCCCCGCAGGCACGCCGCTCCCGCGGCCGCCACGGCGCGCGCCACTTCCAGGAAGCCCTCACGGCTCTCCACCGAGCATGGGCCCGCGGCGACCACGAATTCCCGGCTCCCGAAGGCCGCCGAACCCGCGCGAACCACAGATCCCGACTCGTTGAACGCGCGAGCCGCGAGTTTGTACGGCTTGAGGACCGGGATCACATCCTCGACGCCCGGCAGGACTTTCAAGGGCACGGTGCGGAGGAGCTCCTCATCGCCGATGCAGCCGATGATCGTCCGCTCGGTCCCCCGCGACAGGTGGGCGCGGAGCCCGTGGGCCTCCACGCGCTCGATGATCTGGGCGATCTGTTCGGGCGTCGCGTTCTTCTGAAGTACGATGATCATGGGAACGGCTCCGTTCAGGTCGGAACGAGACGAAGTCGAGAGTCACGGGCCTCGGAGAGGAGGGCGTCCAACGCGTCCCGCCGCTGCGCGGCCGTGACCAACCTCCCGAGCTCGCGCGTCAAGACCGCTCCCACCTGGGCCAGCCTGTCCGGATCGGCGCCCAGGAGCTCCGCCGTCAACCGGACGTCGGCGGCCGCCACGCGCGTCGCATCCCGGAACGCCGGACCCACTAGCGCGGCAACCGCAGGGAGCGCGCCGAGGGCGGCGCCCGCGACCCTGGCGAGAGCGCAGGCAAGGAGCGCGGGGAGATGGCTCGTGAACGTGACGGCCTGGTCGTGCTCTGCGGCGCTCAAGACCACCGGACGCGCACCCAGCCCGATCACCATCTGCTGCACGCGCTCGAGCGCGTCGCCATCCGTCCGCCGGGTCGGCACAAGCGCCCAGGGCGGCCCCTCGAAGAGCGAGGCGTCCGCTGCGCCCACGCCCCGACGCTCGCTCCCCGCCATGGGATGGCCGCCCACCGCGCGGACCGTCGGCGGGAGTTCGTCCATGGCAGCGACCACGGGGGCCTTGAGGCTCCCCACGTCGGTCACGATCGCGCCGTCGCGCGCCGCGCGCGCGGCTTTTCGCACGAGCTCCGGGAGAGCCTGCAGAGGCGCGGCGAGGACGATGAGGTCCGCTTCTCCCATCCCCGCGGCCTCCGATTCCGCGACCGAATCGATCAGGCCTCGCCTGGAGGCCTCGGTCCTGACGTCGGGATCGACATCGCTCCCGACGACCTCGGCGAAGAGTCCGCTCTGCCGGGCTGCGGCGGCCAGAGAGCCTCCGATCAGGCCCAGCCCGATCACGAGGAGCCGGCCGAGTTGGCCGCGCACGCCGGCCGCCTCGACCCCATCCCACCTCTCCGCGTCGCCCGGTTCGGCGAGGTCGGGCCGCATCTGACTCGCGCGACCGAGATATACGTGGCGGGTCGGCGCCGTTCCCCGGGCCAGGACGAGGGCGCGGATGGCGCGCCTCGGAGCTCCGGGGACCGGAGTTTCCATAGCGCCGAGCATGGGAACCTCCAGCCACCCCATATCTCGAGCCGCGTAGGCCGGGTACTCCGCGTTCAGGTCGGGCGTCATGGTGAACAGGACACTCACGATGTCCGCTCGCCGGAGTCGGTTCCGCTGGGCGATCTCGCGGAGGAGCGTCTGTGTCGCCTCCGCGATCGCTTCGCGCGTGTTCGCGCGCGCGCAGATGGCTCCTCGGATCCCTCGCATAGGCCGTCCCGCGTGACAGGGAAACAAAAACGGCGGCTTCGAGAGGAGCCACCGTTCGTCCAACCCAATCTGTCTGCTATGCTAGCCCAACCTCGCCTCCTACCCCGAACGCGGCTCCTCCCGGGACGCGACGCCCCAGGTGTAGTAGCCGGCGGAATAGACGAGAGCAGTTCGGCTCATACGGTAGGGACATAGTGTAACCGGAGACTCGGCGCGTCAAGCCCCGGGACTTGCGGAAGGGCGACTCATGGCGGGCGCCCAGACCCGCCGCTACTTTCACAGAGCCCGGCCGCAGCGGCCGAAGGACCAAAGGAAACGGGCAGGCCTCTCCCCATGGACCTCTCCGGGCGAATCGCGCTCGTCACCGGCTCGGCCCGGCGCCTGGGCCGCGCGATCGCGACCGCCCTCGCACGACGCGGGGTCCACGTCGCCGTGCACTACCGGACCTCCGCGGACGAGGCGGCACGTGCCGTTCAGGAGTTCCAGGAGCTGGGGGTTCGCAGCCGTGCGTACCGCGCCGACCTCTCCTCCCCCGCCGACATCGACCGGCTGTTCGACGAGATCGGGTCCGAGTTCGGCGGGCTCGACATCCTGGTGAACAACGCCGCCGTATTCGAACGGAAACCCATCGACGAGATCGCCGCGGAGGATTGGGATCGCGTGCTCGCCGTGAACCTGCGGGCGCCGTTCCTCTGCGCGCAGCGGGCCGCGCGCCTGATGAAGCCGCGGGGCGGTGGACGGATCGTGAACCTGGCGGACCTCTCCGCGTTCGAGCACTGGACGGGCTACGCGCACCACTCCGTCTCGAAGGCGGGGCTCGTGGCGCTCACCCGCGTGCTGGCCAAGGCGTTCGCACCCCAGATTCTCGTCAACACGGTCGCGCCCGGACCCGTCCTCCCGCCGGACTCCGCCGACGAGCGCGAGCGATCCGAGCTCGCCGCACGAACGGCCCTGAAACGCCTCGGGTCACCCGAGGACGCGGTGCAGGCCGTCCTCTTCTTGCTCGAATCCGACTACCAGACCGGGCAGGTGCTGGTCGTGGACGGAGGGAAACTCCTCCTGTAAGACCGCGCCGGGAACGCCGCCGCGGGTTGCCGCCATGGCCCACATCCTCTTCGTCTATGGCACCTTGCAACGAGGGCAGCCGCACCACGCGCTCTTGAGCGACTGCCGGTTCCTCGGCGTGGCCCGGGTGCCCGGCGCGCTGTACGCGCTACCGGAGGGATTCCCTGCCGCCGTCGCCGCCGGATCCGGCTTCGTCGAAGGGGAGCTCTACGAGCTCCCGAGCTACGGCGACTTTCTACTCCGGGAGCTCGACGACTTCGAGAACGTCGGCGAAGGTCTCTTCGTGCGCAGCCGCGTGTGGGTCAGCGGGCAGGAGGTCTGGGTGTATCTCGCCGGGCCCGCACTGGCACCCAGGCTCTCGGCCCTGACGCCCCTCCCCAGAGGCCGCTGGCCGGCCTGAGCGCTCTCATCAAGTTTCCGCCACGAGTTCCGCGACCCCGGTCGGCGGCACGCGCGGACCCGGGCGCCGCTTCCACAGAGCCCTGAGACCCAGCGGCGCCAGGAACGTCGTCGCCATCACCATGAGGGTGACGGCATTGTACTCCGCGATGGCGAGAACGCCGCCCGCGAGCCCGACCTGTGCGAAGATGAGCCCCACCTCGCCCCGCGGCACCATCCCTACCCCGATGACGTGCTTCTGGAGCTTCATCCAGAAGGGCGCGTAGCCCGCCAGCATCTTCGTCACGACAGCCACCGCCGTGAGCGCGAGTGTGACGAGGAGGATCTCTCGGTTCTCGGCATTCAGAGGGTTCAACAGCCGCACGTCCATCACTGCACCGACGCTCACGAAGAAGATCGGCACAAGGATGAGCGCGACGGCGCGGAACTCGCCTTCCACCTCGGGAGCGCGTCCCGTCTCCGCCAGCAGAAGGCCCGCGGCGAACGCCCCCACGATGAACGCCGAGCCCACCGCCTCCGCAACGACGGCGAGGACCAACGCGAAGAGAAACGCGAAGACGAAAAGCGCGCCCCGCACACGAAGACGATCCACGAGCCGGAGCAGCCACCCGGCGGCCAGTCGGCCGACGACGAGCGCGACCGCCACGAACCCGAACGCCTTCGCGACCAGCAGCGCAACGGCACCGCCGCTCATCCCGCTGCCTTCCGCGAGCCCGGCGACCACCGCCAGCACCACGAGACCCAGGATATCATCGATGACGGCCGCCCCCAGCACGACCTGCGATTCCGGCTCCTGGAGGCGGCCGAGATCCGTCAGCACCCGCCCGGTGATCCCCACCGACGTCGCCGTGAGCGCCGCACCCAGGAAGAGGGCCAGCAGCGGCTCGAACCCGAGCACGCGCCCCAGCGCGTAGCCTCCGCCAAGCGGAAGAAGGACGCCGACCGTCGCGACGGCTGCCGACGCCGAGCCAACGCGCAGAAGTCGGCGCAGATCCGTCTCGAGGCCGATCTCGAACAGGAGGATCAGGACACCGAGCTCCGCGAGGAGGTGGATCGGCTCCGCGTGAGGATCGACCCACCCGAGCACGCTGGGCCCGAGGATGGCACCCGCGACGAGTTCGCCGAGCACAGCGGGCTGGCGGACGCGTTCGGCGAGCTCCCCGAAAAGCTTGGCGCCCGCGAGGATCGCGACGAGCGCTGCGAGGAAGGCCGTCACGCTCATCACCCGTCTCCGCCGACGCCTTCCTGCCGGCCTCCGCGGAACCCCGATCTCAGGACGAGCCCTACTCCGACACGTGTGCGGGGCTCGTGGCGCGGAGCCGCAGAGGCTTCATGATGAAGACCCACAGCACCGCAGCGGCGAGGGCGAGAATGAGAAGCGCTTGAACCCCAAGACCCTCGACGGTCGGGTACAACCCCAGCCAGTCCAGCGATGGGAGCCCATGCACCACCGTCGTCGCAAGCCACCCCGCCTCCTGGAGCTCGTGGATTCCCCTTCCCGCGAAGACGAACGCCAAGTAGTACAGCACGGCGCCTGTCCCCGCAAAGAAGGGACGCAGCGGGATCCGTACGCCCAGACCATAGAAGAGCGCGAAGATCGCCGCCAGGATGACGCAGCCGACCGCGAAGCCGAGGACCACCGCACCCGGAGAGGGCGCCGCAGCGAGGAGCGCCCTGTAGAAGAGCACGGTCTCGAACCCTTCGCGGTAGACCGCCAGGAACGCGACGCCCGCGAGGGCGAGATCGCTCCCCTTCGCCAGCGCGGACTGCACCTTCCCACGGATGTAACGATCCCACGCCGCGTGCTCCACCTTCGAGACGAGCCAGTAGCTCACGCTGAAGAGGACGACCGTCGCCAGAAGCATCGTGATCCCTTCGAGCGCTTCCCGTGAACCGGGGCTCCATCGGAAGATCCCTTCGACGGCGACGGCGGTGAGGAGGCTCGCGCAGACGGCGGCGAACACGCCCCACAGAACCGACCGGCGCCGCGCCCTGTGGCCCGACTTCACGAGCAAGGCGAGAAGCGCGCCGACGATCAGGATCGCCTCGAACCCCTCCCGGACGATGATCGTCAGCGACTCGGCCACTCCGCGCAGGCTCGCGGGCGCGCGGGCGAGAGCGTCCTGCGCGCGCCCGAGATCCATCTCCAGCCGGCGCGCGAGCGCCGCTCCCTCAGCGGGCCGCCCTCGGACGGCCTCGCGCAGCGCGAGGAAATCGCGCTCCAGGCTCGCCGCCAGCCCCGGTCGGCGCGCCCGGACGACGTTCTCCACCTTCTCAAACTCCAGGTAGGCGGCCAGCGCTTCCTGCGCCGCGCCCTCGGAGTCGCCCTCGAGACCGCGACGGACGGCGTTCTGGAGAAGCCCTCGGACACCTCCCCAGTCCACCCCACGACTCGCCACGAAGCCCGTCACCGAGACCGAGTCGCCCGCCAGGCTCCGAACATACGCCGCGAGATCCCAGCGCTGGGTCGGACCGAGCCGCTCACGCCACGCGCTCATCGCCGTGCCGGGGATCCCATGGGAGACGACGTGAAAGAGGCGAGCCGGCGTCGCCGAGAGAATGTCGGGGTCGGTGAAGTCGGTCGGGGGCGGGTCCATCCCTGCGGCCAGGGAACCGTCGCCGCGGCCCTCCACACCGTGACAGGCCGCGCAGTGTGCCCGATAGAGCGCGCGGCCGGAGGACAGGGACGGCGCGCGCAGCGGCCACTCGACGAGCTTCGCAGCGAGGCGACCCGCTAGGATGGCAAGGGCTTCGCCGACCCGCTGCCGGACCTCGTCCGGTGTGCCGACCCTCTCGACCACGGCCCGGACGGAGTCAACCGCCTGCGCGAGATCGTACCACGCGGCCTCTGGCGATGTCCGCCTGAAGGCCGCGACATCCCGCGAGACAGCGTCCAGAAACAGCCTCGCCTCGTCATACTCCGCCCGGTTCACGAGCCGCCCGTCGGCCGTCACGCCCAGCGCGTACTCCTCGGCCGCCAGACTGAGACGCGCGGCCAGCTCACCGGGGTCGGAGGGTGCGCCCGCGGTCCCGGCGCCCGGCGGTTGAGCGGCGGCCAGCGAGCCCAGCGTCAGAACCAGGACCTCGCAGGCCCACAAGACGCGCTTCAATGGCTTGGAGACAGACGTTTCCAAGTTGCCAAGCCGTTGAGATTCAATTTCAACTGCGCCAAGATAGTGGCGCGGAAGGGGCTTGGGAACCGGTCTCTGCCGGCGCTAGCGAGACTCCAGAAGGACCAGAGCGCCGGCGAACTCGCCCTCGTGGGAGAGGCTCACCCACGCATGGGCCGTCCCCAGGCGCTCCGCCCACAGGCGCGCGGCCCCCGACAGGCGCAACTCGGGCTTTCCCGTCTCCTGGCGCACGACCTCCACGTCACGCCAGCGCACCCCGGGACGGACGCCTGTGCCGAGGGCCTTGAAGGCGGCCTCCTTCGCCGCCAGTCGCGCGGCGAAGCACTCCGCCGCGTCGCCCGCGCTGGAGCAGAACTCGATCTCGGCGTCGGTGAAGAGGCGGCGAAGAGCCCGATCCCGATGGCGCGCCAGGAGCGCGCGAACGCGCCGCACATCGACGAGATCGAGCCCCATTCCCAAGATCACGCGTCGGGACTCTAGGAGGCGCGCCCGGCCCGGTCAAGCACGCGGATCTCACCGGGCCTCTCAGCGCTCTCCAGGAGATCGAGCGCCGCGCAAACCGTTGCGCGCTGCGTCGCCGTGTCCCCCGGCGGCCCCAGCACAGCGCCGAACTCCCGCTCCACGAGCAGCGTGCGGGGCGGCCGGATGCGCTCTGCCACCTTGAGGAGGTTCATGACGCAGACCGTGGCGATCCCGCGCGCTTCGGCGATCCTTGCGATCAGTCCCACGGACCGGTTGCAGGTCGGTCAGGCGGGGACGAGCAACGCGGCATCGACTCCTTCTGCCTCGATCATCCCCACGACCTGCGGCGCGTACTTCTTCTCCAGGGCGCGCGTGAGCGGGATGTAGCCCATGAACGAGTAGTGATGCGACGCCGCGCGGCCCACGACACCCTCGTCGGCCAGCGCCTGAAGGAGCGGATACGGGAAGAGAACGTTCACGTCCCGGCGCGCGGCGCCGTGGTCATAGTGGGGATGGTGAATCGAGAGGGCCGCGGGATCCAGCCCGTGGGGAATCACCCGGAAGGTGGGATCGCCTCGCTTGCCTGTGCGGAAGGGCACAGCACCCGGCGGCACGAAGCCGCCCGTCGTCACGAGCGCGACGCGGGCTTCGCTGAGGGGCTTCCCCACCCTGTGGAATGGCGGCGTCCCCCTACGCGGCCCGAGGCCGAAGGCGAGCCAGGCTTTGGCGGCGGCGTTGAGGTGCGGCAAGGTGCGCGGCTCCCCGGCCCCGCGCGGTCCTAGGCCGCCGCCAGGGCCGGCAGGACGCGGCGCAGGAAACGCCCCGTGTGGCTCTCGGGGACCGCTGCGACCTGCTCGGGCGTCCCCTCCGCCACCACGCGGCCGCCCTCTTCCCCGCCCTCCGGCCCGAGGTCGATGACCCAGTCGGCCGTCTTGATCACGTCCAGGTGATGCTCGATCACCACCACCGTGTTCCCCCTGTCCGCGAGGCGATGGAGCACACCCAGGAGCATCCGGATGTCCTCGAAGTGGAGGCCCGTGGTGGGCTCGTCAAGGATGTAGAGCGTCCGCCCGGTGCCCACCTTCGAGAGCTCCGCCGCCAGCTTCACGCGCTGCGCCTCGCCGCCCGAAAGCGTCGTCGCGCTCTGGCCCAACGTGATGTAGCCCAGTCCGACATCGGACAGCGTCTCGAGCTTACGGCGGATCGGTGGGATCACGTGGAAGAACTCGAGCGCCTCGTCCACCGTCATGGCGAGCACATCGGCGATCGCCTTCCCCTTGTAGAACACCTCCAGGGTCTCCCGATTGTAGCGTTTCCCCCGGCAGACATCACAGGCGACATAGACGTCCGGGAGGAAGTGCATCTCGATCTTGACGAGGCCGTCGCCGCGGCACGCCTCGCAGCGCCCACCCTTCACGTTGAACGAGAACCGGCCGGGACCGTAGCCCCGCATCTTCGACTCGGGGAGCTTCGCGAAGAGGTCGCGGATCGGTGTGAACAGGCCCGTGTACGTCGCCGGGTTCGACCGCGGGGTGCGCCCGATGGGGGACTGGTCCACGTCGATCACCTTGTCGATGTGCTCGAGCCCTTCGATGGCGTTGTGGGCGCCCGGGAGCAGGCGGGCCCGGTACAGGCGTCGCGCGACGGCTCGGTACAGAATCTCCTCCACGAGCGTGGACTTTCCCGATCCGGACACCCCGGTGACGCAGAGGAAGCAGCCGAGCGGAAAGCGAACGTCGATGTTCTTCAGGTTGTTCTGCCGCGCGCCGCGCACCACGAGCCAGCGGTCGTCGCGCGGGCTCCGACGCTCGCCGGGCACCTCGATCCTGCGATCGCCTCGCAGGTACGCCCCGGTGAGCGATGTCGGGTGCCTCAGGAGCTCGCGCATCGGCCCGGCGAAGACCATCTCCCCGCCGTGGCGGCCCGCGCCGGGCCCGAGATCGATCACATGGTCCGCGCTGCGGATCGTCTCCTCGTCGTGCTCCACGACGACGACCGTGTTGCCGAGGTCGCGCAGCGCCTTCACGGTGCTCAGCAGCCTGCGGTTGTCGCGGGCGTGCAGGCCGATCGAAGGCTCGTCGAGGATGTAGAGCACGCCCACGAGCTTGGACCCGATCTGGGTCGCGAGCCGGATCCGCTGCGCCTCCCCTGCCGAAAGCGTGTCCGCCGAGCGGCCCAGCGTGAGGTAGGGGACCCCGACATCGACCAGGAAAGCGAGGCGACCCATGACCTCGCGCAGGATCGGGCCCGCCACGTCGGGATCCAGGCCGGGCTCTCCCGGCTGCCGGCGCAGCGGCAGCGAGCGGACGTGCGCGTGCGCCTCCTCGACCGTCATGTTCACGACATCGCCGACCGATCGCCCTTCGACAGTGACGGCCAGCGCCTCCCCTCGGAGTCGCGTACCCTTGCACTCCCCGCACACGTCGTCCGCCATGAACTCCTCCAGGCGGGCCCGCAGGCTCTCGCTCTCCGTGTCGTAGTAGCGCTCTTCGATCTGCGCCACGACACCTTCCCAGGTCCCGTCGCTCGTCCCAAAGAGGATCTCCCGCTTCATCCGCTCCGGGAGCCGGCCCCACGGCGTGTTGGGATCCACGCGGTGGCGCGCGGCGATCGGCTCGATCACGTACTTCCGCACGTACGTCCCCGGCGCGCCCCAGGGGAGGACCACACCTTCAAGAATCGAGATCCGGGGGTCGCCGAGGACGAGCTCCGGATTCACGACCTTGCGCACGCCGAGTCCGGTGCACACGGGGCACGCGCCGTAGGGCGAGTTGAAGGAGAACTGCCGCGGCTCGAGTTCCGGGATGCTGATCCCGCAGGAGGGGCACGCGTACCGCTCGCTGAAGAGGTGCTCCTCCCGCGTGCCGTTCCGATCAAGGTCCACCTCGACGACGCCCTCCGCCATCCGAAGGGCCACCTCGATGGAGTCCGCGAGGCGCTTCCGGTCGCCGGCTCGAACCGAGAGGCGATCGACCAGCACCGCGATCGTGTGGTTGAGCTTGCGGTTCAGTTTCGGAGGGGCCGCGAGGTCGTACGTATCGCCATCGACGCGGACCCGGACGAACCCTTCCTTGCGCGCCCTCTCGAAGAGGTCCCGGAACTCGCCCTTGCGGCCCCGCACGAGCGGCGCGAGCAGCTCGATGCGGCTCCCCTCGGGCCACTGGAGAACGGCATCCGCGATCTGGCTCGGCGTCTGTCGCCGGACGGGCCGCCCGCACTCGGGGCAGTGCGGGGTCCCGCAGCGCGCCCAGAGGAGCCGCAGGAAGTCGTAGATCTCGGTGATCGTGCCGACCGTGGACCTGGGGTTCGTGCCGGTGCTCCTCTGCTCGATGGAGATCGCCGGCGAGAGGCCCTCGATCGAGTCCACGTCCGGCTTCTCCATGAGCCCCAAGAACTGGCGGGCGTACGCCGAGAGCGACTCCACGTACCGGCGCTGGCCTTCCGCGTACAAGGTGTCGAACGCGAGGCTGGACTTCCCGGAACCGGAGAGACCGGTGATGACTGTCAGCCGGTCGCGGGGGATCTCGAGCGTGATGTTCCTGAGGTTGTGCTCGCGCGCCCCGCGGATGAGGATGCCCGGCTCTGCCATAGTCTTTTACCTTATTTCTTTCGGGGGCCGAGAGTCAATCACGGCCTGGGCGCCGCAGGGCCGGGGCTGCGACCCTCAGCACGGCGGGACGGACCGTGGCTCGAAAGGGGGTCGTGCCGATGAGCTCCCCGTCCGCCTGTGCCGGGAGCGCCGGCTCCGCGCTCACTTCCACGCTGCGGCCGCGAAAGTAGCGCACGCCACCGGCTCCGCGGCCGGGTCGCAGGAAGGCCCTGAGGAGAGCTCTCGCGAGCGCGGCGCGGCTCTTCATCCCTAGAACGCAGCAGTCCAAAAGCCCATCCTCAGCGCTCCCGCCCGGAAACACCTCGAGGCTCCGCCAGCCCAGGGGGATCCGGAGACGCGGGATGTTCCCCACCATGGCGCCGAAGCCCACGCCCTCCCACTCGACGTCGTCCACGCGCACCCTCAGGCGCGCGCGACGCGGGGCCAGGCCTGCACGGATGCCGGAGATGAGATAGGCCACGCCGCCCGCCCTCCGCTTCGCCTCGCGGCTCGCCAGTTCTATGATCCCGGCATCGAGGCCCGCACCGGCCAACCCTGCGAACGCCCGCCCGTCGATCAGGCCGACATCAATGACCCGAACCGCCTCCCCGAGCGCTGTGGCGATGGCCGCGCCCAGAGCACGCGGCAGGCCGAGGTAATGGGCGAGCTGGTTCCCGCTCCCCACGGGAAGGATGCCGAGGATCGTGCGGGCCTCGAGGAGCTCTGCCGCCGCCTCCGCGATCGTACCGTCGCCGCCCGCGACGACGACCCGGAGGATCCCCTCGCTCCGGGCGCGCTTCGCCAGCTCGCGGGCCCCCCCGGGCGCACGCGTCTCCTGCCACTCGACCCGCACCCCAAGCCGGGCGAACTCTGCGGCGATCCGGGCCCGCAGACGCTCGGGATCCCGGGCGCCCGCCGCAGGATTGTGGATGACGAGGACGTCGGCCCGCGCCGACGTCATGGGATTCGATGAGGAGGTTGCAGACTAGCGACGGCGCGCCATCGCCTCGAGCCTTCGCACCCGCTCCTCCGTGGGCGGGTGCGTACGGAAGAGCGCGACCAGGCCTCCGCCTCGCAGAGGATGGACGATGCAGAGGTGCGCCGCCGCGGGGTTCACCTCCATGGGGATCCTCTTCGCGTACGCCTCGAGACGTCCCAGCGCTCCCGCCAGCCCCAGCGGATTCCCAGAGATCTCGGCGCCCACGCGATCCGCCCGATACTCCATTGTCCGGCTCACCGCCATGTGGACGAGGAGGGCCGCCAGCGGAGCCACGATGAGAAGCGCGATGCCGGCGAGCGGGCTGCGATCGCGCTCGTGCCCGCCGAGGGGGATGAACCACACGAGCCGCGACAGCAACGTGATGGCGCCCGCCATGGTGGCCGCCGTCGTCCCGATGAGCATGTCCCGGTTCTTGATGTGGGCGAGCTCGTGCGCGGTGACGCCTTCCAGCTCTTCCCGGGGGACGCGGTTCAGGATCCCGCGCGTGAAGCACACGACGGCACGGTCGGGGCTCCGGCCGGTGGCGAACGCGTTCGGCTGATCCGAAGGTGCTACGGCGACCGTCGGCATGGGGAGGCCGGCCCGTCGGCGCAACCGATCCACCATCTCGTACAGCTCCGGGGCCTGCTCCCGCGTCACCGCCTGGGCCCGGTACATGCGGAGGACGGCTTTGTCGCTGTACCAGTAGATCCCGAAGTTCATGAGGGCGGCGAAGACCAGGGCAACCAGCATCATCTGGCTGCCGCCGAGAAGGCCGCCGACGGCGACGATGAGCGCCGTCAGAAGCGCCATCAGGAAGAACAGCTTCGCGTGCGTCATAGCTCCCCCGGTTCCTGCAAGTCCAGAAATTCTACCCCGCACCAATTCTAATAGCTCCACTCGTGGAAGAAGAAGAGCCCGAACGTGCGCTCCGGGGCCGCGCTCTCCAGAACGATCGCCCCGGTGCGCGCGCCGCGTTCCTCCGCCACGAATTGGAAGGAGAGGTTTCGCGTGATGAGCCAGTCCAGCCGGACGTCCGGGACCTCCGATCGCTGGGGGCCGCCGAACCGCTGACCGACCGTCACGAACACGTCAGGGAGCAGGTACCAGCCGGCCTCGACGCGCGTCCACGGGTTGAACCCGTTTTCCTCGGTGCGGTACGTCGGGTCACCCCTGCCGCGCGCGGCCGTGATGTCGAGGTAGTCCACAATCCCGGTCTCGCCGACCACGAACGATTCGAGTTGGGTTGCCGCAAACCCGAAGACGCTCTCGCCCACCGCCGACACGACACCGGGCCCCCGGGTGAGCTCCGAGAACGGCCGGCCGAACAGGAGGTAGCTCAGGAGGCCCGCCTCATCGATGGGCGGTTGCGCGTCGCTCGTGAGTCGGATCCGCGGGCTCTCCAGCGTCCCGGTGACGAAGATCCGGATCGTCAGCGGCCGCCGGGGGGTCTCGACCTTGTGCTGGGCGACGAGGTTGAGATCCGGGTTGACCCCCGGCGTCCCCGGAAACTCGACCGTCCCGCCCTCCACGGTGAATCGCTTCCCCACGTACCTGTACTCTCCACGCAGCGCCTCCAGGGTCCCCGACATCCGGAGATCCTGTCTCGCCCGGTCCCAGCGCAGCCGGAGATCCCCGGCGATCTCGATCGACCGGTCCGGCGCGCGCAGCCAGCTGTCCCGAGTCAGACGCAGGGTGAGCTCTGCGTTCATGTTCTGGAAGAAGGGATCCCGAACGAGCGGGAGCAGCCGGCGGTGCTCCGCCAGCGTCGTATCCACCACGTTGAAGAAGGCCGGGTCCGCGAGGTCAATGATCTGTCGCTGCCGCTCGACCTCGCGCACGAACAGCGCACCGCTCTCGACCGTGAGGTCACCTGTGACGATCGGATGCGTGTAGGAGCCTCGGAGGTCGATGACCCCGGTCACCACGACGCGGGCGAGCCGCGTGTTGTACGCCAGCAGATCGCTGGCCGTGAACCGCAGGTCGAACTCCGGGTCGTTGAGCGGCTTCAGGCGCAGGGATCCTTCGGCACGGCCCCGCCCCCGCTCCGGCCCCCGGAACTCCACGCCGTCCAGCTCAGCCGTCGTTCCCCGGAACTGCACCCTGCCTTGGATCCCGGAGTACGAGGCCCCGACGCGGTGGAGCCGAGACGCGCCGCCCCTGAGCTCCAGGTGGCCGTCGAGGTCGGGGCTCTTGACCGTCCCGCGGACGACGACTTCGCCGCGCAGAACGCCCTCCACATCGCGGAACTGCTCGAACTTGGCAAGCGCGAAGCGCAGGGGGAAACTGTCGGCGCGCACCCGGACCTCGACCGGCCGCTCCGTGCCCCGGAGCGCGAGCGCGCCGAGGTCGAGCGTCGCGGGGACGCTCCCCGAGATCTCCAGCAGCCTCGAGGCACCGCGCCATGCGAAGATGTCGAGTGCCAAGGCACCGGCCTCGTAACGCCCGCGCCCGGAGAGGCGCGAGAACGGGACGCCGCGCAAGGCACCGTCCACGATCTGCACCTCCACGTTCACCAGAGGGGCCGTGTTGGATCCCGCGAGATGAAGATCCATCTGAAGGGCGCCCCGGGCGTCCCCCCACGTGGGAAGCATCACCACCAGGTCCGCGAGGTCGAAGCCCCGCACCTCCACGTTCCCCACCGCAACCCCCGAGTCGGGGATTCTGACCTGCGCCACGACGGAGCCCGCCGGGCCTGTGATCCGCAGCGGCTCGACCGACAAGGTCCGGCCGCGCCGCACCGCCCGCACAGGGGCCGCGAGCCCCAGCGCGCCGCCGCGCAACATCGCCTGAAACGCCCGCAGCGTGAGCTCGGTGCCCTGAGGCACCCGGACGATCTCCAGGTCCGCAGCCACCCGGGCCTCCGGCCCCTTGCGCAGCTCACCCTCTACGCGCGCCGTATCCCCCGCGACGTCGGCGTCGATCCGAACGCCTGTGAGCTCGAACCCGAACGCCTTTACCTCCCGGCCCTCGAAGTGCCCTTCGATCCGCAGCGAGTCTCGGGGCCCCTCCGCGGAGAGCGTGAACGCGAGGTCTGCGGCGGCGTGGTCCCTCCAGCGGACATCTTCGAGACGGCCGCTCGCCCCCAGCGACAGCACTTGGAGATTCCCGCTGATCGAGCCGGATGCCACCAGCGAGCCCCGGATAGGTCCCGTCTCACCGGGTGCGAGCGGCTCGGCCCCGAGGAGGGCCAGGCCGCCGTCCGCGCCGGGCGTCTCCGGCGGCCGCAGGCTATCGGGCGGCAGGAGCCAGCGATTCCACGTTGCGAGGGTATCGGCCCGAAGATCGAAGGTGAGCGTCCCCCGGCGGTCGCCCCGCAATCCGAAGCTCCCGGCCAGCCGCAGCGCGCCAACCTCCGAAACGATCGCCGCGGAATCCACGAGGAGAACCCCGTCGTGCGCGGCAAGGCGCGCGAACCCCCCGTCGATCCGCGCGCCCGCGAACTCCGAGGCCCTCACCTCTACCCAGCCCCTGAGTTCCAGCTCCTCGGGCTCGAGCCCGGCGCCCTCCACGTGTGCCCGGAAGTCGAGCTCGGAAGGGGGCGACGCGACCCGGGGGGCTGCGACCTGAACATCGTCGCCCTCAAGGTCGGCGTTGTACCGCTTGGGCTCGCCGCTCAGGTCGAAGCGGCCGCGCAGGCCGAGCCGGCCACGCCGCGTCTCCACCCCGGCGTCCACATCCAGATCGTCAAGGGTCCCGCGGAGCCGCACCAGGCCACGGACGTCGCCCCGGAACGGCAGCTTCGTGTAGTACGCGGCCATCGCCGTGAGCGAGAGCGGATCCGCATCGAACGCCATGTCCACCCGGGGCTTCTCGATCCCGATCACCTCACCACCCCCCCGGAACCGTGACGGCGGCAGCGGCGCGTCGGAGTGCACCAGCTCCCCGCGCAGCCGGAGCCCGGTCTTCAGGGTGCCCGTGAAGCTCAACGTCCCGGTCAGCCGCCCGCGAAGCGGCAGGTCGCTCCCCAGCAGCGCCTCCACAAGATCCACCTCCACGCCCATGAGGGCCGTGCGCAGCGGATTCCCGCCGAAGCTCCCGTCCCAGGCGAGGATTCCGGACGCACGCACGTGGGAGGGGGCAGGCGCGTTCACGGGCTCCAGCGCGAGATCGGCCTCGATCTTCATCTGGCTCAAGGGGCCGTCACCGCTGAAGCGACCGCGCAGTTGCCCGTCGAAGAACACGCTGTCGCCCGTCATCGCCTCGATCCAGCGCGTTTCCAGAGGATCGAGGCGCAGGTCCATGCCCCGATACATGATCTCGCCCCGGTCGGGCAAGACGAGGCCCAGCCGGCCCGTGACGCGCGACGCGCCGACACGGGCGTCGATCTCGCGAAACGTGAAGGCGAGTCCCTCGGGCGCGGTGGCCATGTGAAGATCGAACGTGCCACCCCCCTCCCGCGGCAGCCACGGGATGAGCCAGCGCACGTCCGCGAAGGCTGCGGGCTGTCCTTTGACATCGAAGTCGTAGCGTGGGCCGGACTCGGTCGCGAGGATGCGGCCGCGGCCCACCACCTCGGAGCCGGGGAGACGGAGTCGGGCGATGTCGAGTCGAATCGTGTCGGCGTCGATCTCCAGATCCAAGTGCGCATCCAGAACCGCCACGGGATCGCCCTGAAGCTGGAGGTCACCCGCGAGGCCGGAGACGCGAACTAGGATCGGCCGACCCGGTTCCCGAGAGGAAAGCCGCAGCAGCGGTAGGGTCGCGTCGAATCCGACGACCCGGAGAACGCGCCAGCGCCCCTCGGGCCCCGTCTCCGTCCGCCAGAAGCCGGTCTCACCGTCCAGCGGGAAACGCAGGGTGAACGTCGCATCACGCAACTCCACGTTGCGCATCTCGATACGCTTTCGGATGTCCGCGCTGGCCGGGCGTGCCGCGGCGGAGCCCGTGCCGAACGCACGCACGACGTTCCAGCTCCCATCCCGGCCCTCCTCCAGGACGATGACCGGCCGAACGAGCTGCGCGCGTTCGAAGACGACATCCCCCCGCAGGAAGTCGCGCCAGTGGTAGGCGAGTCGAACGGTGTCCGCGCGTAGCACGAGGCCGCTGTCCGGATCCAGAATCGTCACGTCCGCCAGTTCGATCCCGCGGAAGAGGCCGCCGCCGCTGATGGCGGCGAAGCGCACGTCCCCCGCCAGTCGCGCCAGGACTCTGGCGGTTACGAAGTCGCGGATCCGGTCGCGTCCCCACGACGTCCCGATGAGCAGAAAGACGGCGAGACTCGCCAGCGCTGCGAGCGCGGCCACCAGCGCAAGAGGGATGCCGACGAGACGCTTCGTCCAGCCCATCGTCAGAACGCCTGCCCGAGGCTGAAGTGGATCTGCAAGCGGTTCAGGAACTCCCGGAACGCGCTCGGGTCGCTGAAGGGGTCGTATCGGTAGAGCTGCTCCAACTGCACGACCTGCGCGCCGGCGGGCAGATCCACCTGCGTCACGACGGGAAACGTTCGGGATCCCGTCGTGTTGTACCCCAAGTCCATCCGCAGGGGGCCGACGGGGCTCCGATACCGAATCCCGAATCCCGGGGTCCAGACGAGGTCGCGTAAAAGCCCTCTGCGGAGCGCGGCCTCGAACTCCTCCTCGTCCCGCCAGACGGCTCCGATGTCCACGAAGGCAGCGCCCGACCAGTTCTGGCCAAAGAGCGGGAAGCGGAACTCCAGGTTCGCGACGAGGGACACGATCCCCCCCACGGGCCGGAGCTGGAAGGCCTCGGCGGGAAGCGGGCCCGCGTCACACGCCCGCCAGACCCCGGCGACCGTATCGATCGTCTGGCGCGAGCAGCCGAGTTCCAGCGTGTCCAACTGCGGGAGGAGCAACGCCAGGGGGCCCAAGAGGTTCTGCCCGAAGCCCCGCACCGTGTTCGCGCCGCCGGCGTAGAACCGCTTCAACGGATGCACAACGTCGGGACCGGGAGCCGGGGCCTCCAGGCCGTCGAACTCGATCCCGCGGCCGATCGGCCCGACCCAACCCGGCCGCGCACGGAACGCCAGCACACTGCCGCCCACCGACTTGAACGCGCTCACGTCGGCCCAGGCGCGCGAGTACGCGTAGTCCGAGTGGGTGAACCGCGAGGCGTGCTCCACCTCCACACGCGCGACGTACCCGCGGGTGGGATTGAAGATCGCGTCGGTGCGGTCGCGGGTGATCCCGATCGAGATCCAGGAGAGCCATCTCGGCTGCGCGAGCTCCCGCAGATCCTGCGGAAGGCAGAACCCGAAGTTGGCGCAGAAAAAGACGCTCGCGCTCCCTGCGTCCAGGGAGTCGCGCTCCGTCCGGTACGCCAGCACGAGCGGCGTGCGCGATCCGATCTGCCGCTCGAGTGCCACGTCCCCGCCGTAGGTCACCCGGGCGTAGATGAGGGGGAGACTCTGCCGCTGAGCGAACACCCCCAGGCGTAGCGAGTTCCGGGACGAGAAGAACCACGGCTCTTGGAACCCGACCCGCGCGATCCAGTTCATCTTGTTGAACGGGCTCGAACGATTGAGCGTGTCGCCCGCCTGGCTACAGGGGAACCGCCCGGCGAGGGACGGCGTCAGGAGGTTCGAGAGTCCCGAACTGACCTCCAGGCGACGCGCGCCACCCAGGAAGTTCCTGTGGGCCCAGGCCGCCTCCACCTGGACGCAGTCGCTCGTGCTGACACCGACGCCTTCCCGCACCGCGCGCACCCGCGCCTCGCTGACGCGGACGGTCACGTCCACGATCGAGTCTTTCCGCTCCAGCTGCGGAACCACGTCGGCGTACTGGAAAAGCTCGACGGCGTACAGGCGGCGCTGGCTCTGGTAGATCTCGTTCTCGCGGTAAAGCTCGCCCTGCCGGAACGTGAGGAGCCGCCGCACGACGCGGGGCTCCACCTCCTCGCCGCCCACCACGCGAATCTGTCCGATGCGGCTCAGGGGCCCGGGCTCGACTTGGAACATCACGTCTGCGGAGCGTGGATCCTCCCGGGGGATGAGCGCGTCCAGGAGCACCCGTGCGTGGGCGTAGCCCCGGTTCCGGAGCAACTGCTCGATCTGGTTCCGGCTCGCTTCGACGGCGACCACGCTGAACGGCTCGCCGACCCGCAGCGAAAGCCGGCGGCGCAGCCCCGCCGTGTCCCGCACGATCCCGCCGAGCCCGGCGATGCCGAAGCCACGGACGCGCACCGGCTCGCCTTCCCGAATCTCGAAGGTGACCCCCGCATCGTGATCGCGCCGGCGAACCTGCGCATCCACCTGAGCCTCGCGGTAGCCGCGCCGCCAGTAGAAGAGCTTGATCCGCGCGACATCGAGCTGGACTTCGTCGGGATCGAAGGCCCGCTGGTCGCGGAAGGCGTCAAACCCGAGCGCGCAGAGCGGAGCAGCGAGCAGGGACTTGCAGCGGCTCGGCTCGGTGGCGATCGCGCGTCGGATCTCCTCGCTCTTGAAGGCCGAGTTCCCCGTGATCTCCACCCGGGCGACCACGGACTCCTCCTCCTGGGCAAGGGCGGACGACGCCATCGTCGGCCCCGCGGCGCACACGGCCGCGGCTCCGACGGCCCACCGCGGGGCCCATCGCCGCAGAACCCGCAGACTCACGATTCTCAGGATGGTTCGGAGGGCTCAAGATACAGCCTGTCCCCGCGCGGAAAAACATGCTCGCTCACGGGGACAAACGACGACGACGACGGGGACCAGAGGCAGTGAACGATGCGAAGCCTGTCCGAGTCGATGTCGATCACGTTGAGCGTGTTGCGGAAGCGCTCGCGGCCCCGGCCCCGACTGGACGTCGTGGTTCCGCACTGCACCACCACGATCCCGCGGCTATCCCCCTCTCCGGGGAAGAAGTCGAGCGAGCTCCCGATGTACGAGCGGTGCATGTGCCCGGCGAGGACGAGCTCGACGCCGCACGCCTTGAACGCCCGCAACGCGCGTTTCGCCCCCGGCATGACGTTCCCGCCCTCGAAGTCCGGGGGCGGCGCGAAGTGGTGGTGCGTCGCCACGACGCGCGCGGCGCGCGGCGGCGCCGTGCGAAAGGCGTCGTCCGCAAATCGCAGCTGCCAGCGGCGGATCCGGCCGTTCGTGAACGTGAACCTGCGCGTCGAATTCAACGCCACGATCACCGCTCCCGGGAGCCGGCAGACGCTATCGAGCTCCGGGCTCACATGCGCGCGATACAGACGGTACGGTCCCGCGAACCGCTCCCAGACCCGGTAGAGCGGGACGTCGTGGTTCCCGGGCGTCACGACGACGGGGACCTCGAGCGTGCGCAGGAATTCCGCGGCGGCCGCGAACTGATGCCGCTTCGCACGCTGCGTGAGGTCCCCGGTCGCGACCACCGCGTCCGGCCCGAGCCGGCTGACGGCCTTCACGACGCCCTCCGACACGTCGGGAAGGAAGGGGGGACCGAAGTGCAGATCGGAGATATGGAGAAGGCGCGTCACGGGGACATCGGCGCCGGCGGCCGCGTGCTACACGGCCCGTGGCGCACCCGTCTGCCGGAGCCGGGAGAGACCGTAGAGGCCGCCTAGAATGAGGGCCGCGCTGATCGTCTGCGCCAGCGTGAACGGCCCGAAGAACCGGTCGTCCTTCGCCCGGAAGAACTCGACGACCGCGCGCTCGAGGCCCGCCAGGATGAGATACAGCATGAAGAGGCTCCCCGCCGTGTGCGGCCTTCCCCGCAGGCGCCAGAGCACGAAAAAGACGAGCGTGCTCAGCGCCACCTCGTAGAGCTGCGTGGGATGAACCGAGAGGACCTGCGCGTCGGGAATCGAAGCATCCACGTCCACTCCGAAGGCGCGCCGGAGATTTCCCGCCGTGGACGGCGGCGCGCCCTCCGGAAACGCGATCCCCACCCACCCCCCGGTCGGACGCCCGTAGTCGTCGCCCACGAGGAAGCAGCCGATCCGGCCGACGGCATATGCCAGCGGCAGCGCCAGCGCGACGGAGTCGGCCACGTCCCCGAGCGGCGCGCGCCGGCGCCGGAAAACCATGAAGAGCACGCCGAGCGAGCCGCCCAGGAGCCCGCCGTACCAGACGAGCCCGGCCCGTGCGCTGATGCTCCCCCAGGGGTCCCGCAGGAGCTCCGACCAGTTCAAGAGAACGTAGTACAGCTTGGCGCCCAGGATCCCACCCACGATGGCGCCCACGACGAGGTCCCAGGCGATGTCGGGGTTGTGGCCCTTGCGCCGGAGTTCGGCGCCGGTCACCCAGCCGGCCACGAGGAACGACAGAGCAAGCATCACCCCGAACGAGGTCACGACGAAGTTGCCGATCCGGAAGAGCTCAGGGTACACGAGACGGACACTCCCTATGCGAGACCCGGAAAAGGCAGGTTCGGGTCCGGGTTGAGATCGAGGCCGGCCACGTCGCCTCGATGCCAGTGAAATGCGCCTGCCCGCGCCACCATGGCCGCGTTGTCGGTGGCGAGGCGCGGGCTCGGAACGAAGATCTCCACGCCAGCCCCGAGTCGCTCGCGCAACGCGTCCACGAGTGCCTGGTTCCGCGCCACCCCGCCGCCCAGCACAACCCGGGAGGCCCCGGTCTCTTCGACCGCGCGCACGGTCTTGACGACGAGCGACTCGATCGCCGCCGCCTGGAACGACGCGCACAGATGCGGCAGCTCCTCTGCCAGCCGACCTTCCGCTTCCAGGGCGCGCACCCGCAGGAGGACCGCCGTCTTCAAGCCGCTAAACGAGAAATCGTAGAAGTCGGGATCGAAGGCCCGCTGGTCGCCCCGGACCATGGGAACCGGGAACGCGTGCCGGCGCGGGTCGCCCTCGCGCGCCAGCCGCTCGATCTGGGGGCCGCCGGGATAGGGTAGGCCCAGGAGGCGTCCGACCTTGTCGAACGCTTCGCCCGCGGCGTCGTCTCTCGTCTGCCCCAGGACCCGGTAGGCGCGCCACGCGGCGGCGAACACGAGGAGGGTGTGCCCGCCCGAGACGAGAAGCCCGACGAAGGGGGGCTCCGCGTCCGGACTCTCGAGGTTCGGGGCGAAGAGATGCGCCTCCATATGGTGGACCGCGACCAGCGGGAGACCGAGCGCGTACGCGGCGCCCTTCGCCCAGTTCACTCCCACTAGGAGCGAGCCGATGAGACCCGGCCCCGCCGTCACCGCGATGGCACCCACATCGCGCAGCTCCAGGCCCCCCGCCACGAGTGCCGCCCGGACGACCGGGCTCAGGTCGCGAAGCTGCTGCCGCGCCGCGATCTCCGGGACGACCCCGCCGTACACCGCGTGCACGTCCTGCGAGGCGATGATGTGGCTCAGAAGCTCCCGCTCGCCGCGCAGAACCGCTGCGGAGGTCTCGTCGCAGGAGGTCTCGATGCCGAGGACCAGCGAGTCCCTCATGACCTCCGAGCCAGCACCCGAACGGAATCGGTCACCGCGGCCTCCACATAGGGGTTCTCGGCGCGCACCTCCACGGCCAGCCAGGCGCCCGCCTGCTCGCGTCCCCGAACGCGCACCCGCGCCTCCAGATCTCCTGGCGTGACCCGGGAGACGGCGCTCTCCGGGCCCCACAGCGTGACGCTCACCCGTGACGGGCTTGGCCGGAGGAGCGCGGCGCCGGGGCCGACGAGCCGGACCGGCACGTTGCGCAGCACCCTCGTCACCGCGGGCTCGACCGGCACCTCGACGCGAACCGTGGCCGCGGCCAGTTCGAGAGAACCGCCCACATCATCGGGGAGCTCGACCTGCACATTGCGAACGACGGTCGCGTCGATCCCCTCGAGACGCAACGGCATGGTGAACAGCGAATCCACCTTCGCGACGCCGCTCTCGGGGCCCCGCACGAGGATCCGCGCTGGCGCGATCTTCACCGGGCCCGCCAGCGCGTACCCCTCGGCCGGGATCGCCTCCAGCCTCGCGCCGATGGCGACGCTCCGCTCGCGCAGCGGCTCGAACCGCAACTCGAGCCGCGCCGGCTTCACGTCCAGCACTTCGGCTTTCACGCCCTCGGCCAGCACCACCCACTCCGGGCGGAGCTCGACCTCATCCACCCGGGAGCGCACCACGTCCACGGTGTACACGAGCCGCGGCCGGTTGAACCAGAGCCGCAGGAGGTCGCGTTTGCGCCCACGAACGGTGATGTCCGCACGTTCCGGCGGCGTGGACACGAGCACGTAGCGCTCATCCTTGTTGACGACCACGAGATCCGCGGGAACGGCCTGCTGCGTGGGCGCCTCGACGCTCATGCTGAACCAGAGGGCGACGGAGAGCGCGAAGGCGATGAGCATGTAAGGCCAGTTCCGCTGCCACGCAAGGCGCAGATCGCCCATCGCCTAGCGCCCCGTGAGCAGGTGTTCCATGAGCGCCCGGTTCCCCGGAGAATCCCAGTGCGCGGCGCCCGAGACCCGCTTCACGATCCGGCCTTCGCCGTCCAGGATCAGCGTCTCCGGAACGCCCCGCGTCCGAAAGATCTCGCTCACCCGCGCGCCGGGATCGTGCAGGATCGGAAACGTGAGCCCCAGCTCTTCGACGTACGCCCGGATCGCGTCGCGGGCGCCGCCCACATCCACGCTCACGGCGAGCACGGCGAGCCCGCGGTCGCGGTACGCGTCGTACAGCCTCTGGATGGACGGCATCTCCACGCGGCACGGCCCGCACCACGTCGCCCAGACGTTCAGGAGGACGGGACGCCCGCGGAAATCGCCAAGCGCCACCTCGCGGCCGTCCAGCGTCCACGCGCTGTAGGCCGGCGCGCGGTCACCCACCTCGACGCCGGGCCTTGTGTGCAGGACGGCCCACGCCAGCGCGGAGCCCAGCAGGGCGACCGCCACACCCGGCGCGATGAGATGCCGCGGTGACAGCGCCATCAAGTTCCCTCTTCGAGATCGCCGCGATCATTCGCGACGGAGTCTTCCGCGCTCCCCTCCCCCTCACGCGCCGCGGCCACGGCGAGCGAGATCGAGTCGCCCCGGGACGCGCCCGTCCCGGGAAGCGGGGTCTGCGCCAGCACGGTTCCCGGAGCCGCGTCCGAACCCGGATCCGTCATGACGCGACCGAGCCGAAGGCCCAGCCGTTGCAGGGCCGAGCGCGCCTCGGCCAGGGAGCGGCCCACGAGGTCCGGCACCACCACCTGCTCGGGGCCGGCGCTCACGAGTACCGTCACCTCGGCCGGGAGTTCCAGCGGCGTTCCCGGCGCAGGCCGCGTGCCGACCACCTCTCCGACCGCGGCTTGGGCGTCCACCCAGCTCAGCACAGCCTCGAATCCCGCCTGTGAAAGGGCAAGGGTCGCGACCTCGTGCCTGAGCCCCACCACGTTTGGCAGCGGCCGCCGTGCAGGTCCGAGACTGACCGTGACCCGAACCTCCGCGCCGCCCACCGCCCACTGGTCCGCGAGCGGATCCTGGGCGACGACCCGCCCGGCCGGCACCGACGGGTGGTGAAGCGTATCCGTTTCCACATACAAGAGTCCCCGCTCCTCGACCAAGCGGCGCGCTTCCTCGCGCTCGCGGCCCGTGAGATCGGGAACCGGTACGAGGCCGCCGGGGATCCGCTCACCCGGGAAAAGAACGAAGACGCTGACCGAGTACCCCACGAGCAGTCCTACCATCGAGGTCCCGAGCGCCAGCAGGAGCGCCTTGCGCCGGGATGTGAGCGTGGCCCGCAGCCTGCGCCAGACCCCGCGCGACCCCCCGGCGGCTCTAGTCTCCTGCACCGCGCCTGCGAAGCCGGGCCGCGTACGCGCCGTCCGTCCCGCATCGCTGCGGGAGCACGTAGAGCTCGCCCCGGCCTGTCAGGGTTCCCTCGGGAAACGGGCCGCTGGGCGGCTCCAGCGTGTACTCCGGTCGCTCGCTGAGGAACTCGGCGACCTGCTCCTCGTTCTCCTCGCGCTCGAGCGAGCACGTCGCGTAGACGAGGAGGCCGCCGGCACGCACGATCCCCGCGCCCGCGGCCAGGAGCTCGCGTTGCAGGGCGACCAGCTTCTCCAGGTCGCCGGGCGAGAGCCTCCAACGGGCGTCAGGCCGGCGTCGGAGGGTCCCCGTGCCCGTGCACGGCACATCGAGCAGCACCGCATCCACATGACGGAGGGGAGGATGCGCGGCATCCGAACGGACGAGGCTCACGCAGGCCGTGGGAAAGCGGCTCAGGTTCTCGGACAGCTGCCCAAGGCGCCGACGCGAGCGATCGCACGCGACGACACGACACCCCGATGCCGCGATCCTGAACGCCTTGCCGCCCGGCGCCGCACACAGGTCGGCCGTGCGCGCACGCTGGGGCAGCTCCGCGTAGTCCACGACGAGCGCGGCCGCGGGATCCTGAACGGCGGCCGGGACGGTCGCGAGCGCACTCGTGAGGTCGCCCGGATCGATCTCCACGATGTCACGGGCGAGCGGTCCCGGCCTCGCGGAGCACCCGGCCTCTCGCAGCCTCTGAATGCATTCCCCGCTCGTGATCCCGACGGGCGCGAGGTAGACGGAGGGCCGCCGGTTGTTCGCCTCGACGAGCGCTCGAACCTCTTCGGCGTCCCAGCGCTGAAGCCAGCGCTCGATGAGCCAGCGGGGATGGGAACCCCAGGTGGAGAGGTACGCCGCGGGATCCCGCTCCAGGTCCGGTGCCGGCTCGGGATGCGCGCCATCGCGGATCACACCTCGCAGCACGGCGTTCACGAGACCGGCCGCCCCTGCGCCGCCGACCTTCCGCGCCATCTCCACGGCGTCATCGACGACGGCGTACGCCGGCACGCGATCCAGCTCCAGGAGTTGATAGAGCGCGAGGCGAAGCACATCGAGCACGTCCGGGTCCAGGCGCTCAAGCCCGCGGTGCACGCGCGTGCTCAGCAGGGCGTCCAGCCGGCCGCGCAGGCGAAGGACGCCGTAGGCCAGCTCCTGGGCCAGCCGCCGGTCCCTCTCGCTCAGCCGCGCACCTGCGCGGTCCAGGGCGTGATCGGCGAACGCCCCCCCGCGCACCGCCCGGAGAACGCGAAGCGCCGCCGCTCGTGCCGGACTTACCCCACGGGTGGCTACGAGCGCGGGCCCTCCCGCGGCTCCCCGGGACGCTCCCCGCGCTCCCCGCGCTCCCCGCGCTCCCCCCGCGGCCCGAGCATCCCCCCTTCCGGGCTCGAAGGCACCGCGTACTCGCGCCTCGGCATGCGGCCGGCGAGGTAGGCCAGCCGCCCCGCCTCCGTGGCCAGCCGCATCGCACGTGCCATGCGGACGGGATCCTTCGCCTCGGCCAAAGCCGTGTTCATGAGGATCCCATCGACCCCCTGCTCCATGGTGACGCAGGCGTCGGACGCCGTTCCGACGCCCGCATCCACGATGATCGGCACGGAGAGGCGCGATTTGATGAGCCGAATCGTGAATGGGTTTAAGAGCCCGAGCCCGCTGCCGATGGGCGAGGCGAGCGGCATGACGGCCGCGCAGCCCTCGTCCTCCAGCCTGAGCGCGGTCACGAGATCGTCGTTCGTGTACGCCAGCACCGTGAAGCCGTCGCGGACGAGCTCGGCGCCGGCCTTCACCAGGCCCTCCACGTCGGGGAGCAGCGTCTCCCGCTCGCCGATCACTTCGAGCTTAATCCAGTCGTTCAGGCCCGCGGCCCGGCCGAGCCGCGCGTAGCGGACCGCCTCTTCCGCGGTGTAGCACGCTGCCGTGTTCGGAAGGATGAAGTACCGATCGGGATCGAGATGGTACAGAATCCCTTCCTCCCGCGGCCGGTTGAGATCGATCCGCCGGACCGCCACGGTGACCATCTCGGCGCCGGACGCCTCGATCGCCCTGACCATGATGTCCGGGTCCCTGTACTTCCCAGTCCCGGCGATGAGTCTCGACCGGAACGCGCGCCCGGCGATGCTCAGCGGCTCGTCGAGCTGCGCGAGCGTTTCCGCAAACGTGGTCATGCTAGCCTCCACCAACAAAGTGCACGAGTTCCACCACATCGCCGGCCGCGAGCGTCACCTCGCGGTACCGGGGCCGCCGCAGGATCTCGCCGTTGTGCTCCACGACGATCACTCGCTCGTCCAGCCCCAGATGTGCGAGGAGCCCGGCGATGCTCAATCCTTCCGGCACCTCGCGCCGCTCGCCGTTCAGCGTGATCTCGAGCGCGGTGGCACTCATCCCGTGTCCCATGCCTCCAGGTACGAGGCCACGCGGCGCCCGCTCTCTTCCGCCGCACCCTCCCAGACGCCGCGCAGAACCGCAACACCAGCAGCGCCCTCGCTCCTCACCTCCCGCACCCGCGCCGAGCTTATACCCCCGATCGCGAGGACCGGGAGAGGTATCGCGGACGCCTCGCGCAGGATCCCCGGCCCCAGTCCCCGCTCACCGGGATGCGAAGCCGAGCGATACACCGGCCCGAGGATGACCGCGTCCGCGCCTTCCGCGACGGCTTCGCGGGCTTCTCCCACAGAGTGCGCGGAGTAGCCGATCCGCGGAGCGGTCCCCACGAGCGACCGCACGTCCCGGATCGGCAACCCGCGGCGGCCAACCTGGATCCCGTCGGCCCGGACGGCCAGGGCGACGTCCACGCGGTCATTGATCCACAAAGACGCGCCGTGACGATCGCAGAGACCTCGGAGTGCGCGCGCCCACTCGTAGATCCGGCGTCCCGGGTGACCGTGCGCCCTGAGGTGCACGGCAACGCGCGCGCCGCCCGCCTCGATCGCCGCCGCCGCCCTGGCCAAAAAGTCGGACATCGTCACCACCGCGTCGTCCGTCACCAGGTGCAGCGGCTGGAGGGGCGGTCTCAGCGGAACCGGTCCCCGACCCGAACCCCGCGCCCGCGGATCCATGCCGCCGATTCCATGCGTCGCCGGCCCTCGGGCTGCACCTCCCGGCTGCGCAGGAGCCCCCGGCCCGTCGCCGCGATGAGCCCGCCCACCGGGTCCGCCTCCACGACCGCGCCCGGCGCGGCATCGATCGCCGCCTGCGTGACCCCGCTCAACGCTTCGGGCCGGAAGAGCTTGACGCGCGCGCCGTCCAGTTCCGTCCACGCCCCGGGCACGGGATCGCACCCCCGGATCCACCGCGCGAGCTCCTCCGCGGGCTTCGCCCAGTCGAGACGCGCGATCTCCGGGCTCAGCTTGGGCGCGTACGTCGCACGCGACTCGTCCTGTGGCACCTCTCGCAGCTTGCCCGCCTCAAGGAGGCTCAGCCCCTCGATGAGCGCCGACGCGCCGAGCTCGGCCAGCTGCTCGCCGAGCTCGCCGGCCGTCGCGTCGGGCCCCATCTCGACGGGCACTTGGTAGAGGATCGGGCCCGCGTCCAGCCGCTCGACCATTCGCATGATGGTGACGCCGGTGCGCGTGCACCCCCGGATGATCGCCCACGGCACGGGCGCGGCACCGCGAAGCTCCGGGAGCAGCGATGCGTGCACGTTCAGCGACCCATGCCGGGCGACGTCCAGGACCTCGCCCGGGAGGATCTCGCCGTAGGCGGCGACGACGGAAACCCCCGGCTCGCGGGCGCGGATCGCCTCCAAGAACTCCGGCCCCCGGGGCGTACCCGGCTGGAGCACCGGAATCCCCTCCGCCTCCGCCGCTTTCTTGACCGGGCTCGACTGGCGCTGTCGCCCGCGGCCCGCCGGCCGGTCGGGTTGTGTGACCACGGCGACGATCTCGTGCCCCTCTTCCGAGAGGGCGCGCAGGACCGGGACGGCGAACTCCGAGGTCCCGAAGAAGAGGACCTTCACCGACGGGCGGCCTCCTTCCGGAGCTTCGCCCACTCGTTGAGCAGCATCCTGCGCTTGAGCGGGGAGACGCGATCGATGAAGAGGAGGCCGTCCAGGTGGTCGATCTCATGCTGGATGCAGCGGGCGGCGAGCTCCGTGGCCTCGAGGCGCACCTTGTCACCCGAGGGGTCGAGCCCCTCGACGACGACCCGTGCCGCGCGTTCCACCTCGGCGCTCAACCCCGGAAGGCTGAGGCACCCCTCCTCGACGACGATCCCGCCCGAGCGCTCCGCGATCACCGGGTTCACGAAGGCACGCGGCCCATAGTCGGGATCGCCGACGTCCATCACGAAGACGCGCAGCCCGATCCCCACCTGGTTGGCCGCCAGCCCGACGCCCTGGGCCGCGCGCATCGTCTCGAACATGTCGTCGATGAGCCGTCGCACGTCGGCGTTGATCTCCTCCACCGGCGCCGCTGGCTGCCGCAGGATCGGCTCGCCGAACTGCTGGATCTCGCGGACGCTCATCTCTTCTCCACGGCCTCGGCCGGCGCGGGCGCACCGGCGCGGCGCACGATCTTGTCGCGCTCCACCGTCACCCGCGTGTCGTCTCCCGTCTTGAGGACGACACGGTCCTCCTTCACATGCACGATCTCACCGATCAACCCGCCGGCCGTCACCACCTCGTCCCCGCGTTTCAGGCTCTTGACGAACTCCTGGTGCCGTCTCTGCTGCACGCGCTGGGGGCGGATGAGAAGGAAATAGAAGATGCCGATGAACGCCGCCATGATGACGAGGCTCCCCGCGGCGCTTCCCTGGCCGGACGGCTGGAAGAGGATCGTTGTCGTGATGGCGATCACTGGCGTTGTCCTTGTTGGAGGTTACCCCACCGCGGCCGTCCGCGCCCCACTGCGGTAGCGGGCGATCCACTCGTCCGCCCACGCGTGATACCGCCCGTGCTCGATGGCGTTCCGGGCCTGCTCGGTGAGCGCGAAGAGGAACCGCAGATTGTGCAGCGAGAGGAGCCGGAGCCCGAGGATCTCGTTGCTCACAAAGAGGTGGCGAATGTAGGCCCGGCTGTAGCGCCGGCACGGGTAGCAATCGCATTCCGGATCGATGGGCCGGGGATCGTTGCGCCAGGCGGCCGCCGTCACGTTCACCACACCCTCGCGGGTGAACGCCGAGCCGTTCCGGCCGTTCCGGGTCGGTGCGACGCAATCGAAGATGTCCATCCCGCGGCGGATCGCCTCCAGAAGGTCGTCGGGGTAGCCCACGCCCATGAGGTAGCGGACGGCACCTGCGGGCATCTCGGGCGCCAGCATGTCCACGACCTCCCACGCCCGCTCCCGAGGCTCCCCCACCCAGAGCCCGCCGATCCCGATGGCACGCCACTCCCCGATCTCGAGGGTGCGCCGGAGCGCCGCCCGGCGCAGCGCGAGATCCACGCCGCCCTGGACGACCGGGGCGAGGACCTGCACGGGCTCACGGCGCCTGCGGGCCAGCGCCTCGAACCGCTCGACACAGCGCTCGAGCCACCGGAGCGTCCTCTCGGTGGCCCGCCGGGTCGTCACGGCATCCGCGTCCCCGGGCGGACACTCGTCGAACGCCATGACGACGTCCGAAGCGAGGGCGCGCTCGATCTCCATGACCGACTCGGGCGTGAAGAGGTGGCGCGAGCCGTCGATGTGGCTCTGGAACCACACGCCCCGCTCCTCGACGCGGTTCAGCGTGGCCAGAGAGAAGACCTGGAACCCGCCGGAATCCGTGAGGATCGGCCGGTCCCAGCCGACGAACGCGTGCAGGCCGCCCAGCTCGCGCACGACCTCGTGGCCCGGGCGGAGATAGAGGTGGTACGCGTTGCAGAGGAGGATCTCCGCGCCGGCGTCCGCGAGCTCCTCCGGCGTCAGCGTCTTCACCGTTCCCTGCGTCCCCACGGGGAGAAACGCCGGCGTCCGCACGGCGCCGTGCGGGAGCCGCCAGACGCCGCTGCGCGCCGCGCGATCGCATGTCCTCAGCTCGAAGGCGCCGGCCACTGCCTCCGCGCCCGGATGGAGCTCCGTGCGGCCTGTCATAGCACGAGCATCGCGTCGCCGTAGGAATACAAGCGGTAGCGCTGCTCGATCGCGTGACGGTACGCACGCATCGTCAGATCATACCCTGCGAACGCCGCGACCAGCATGAGGAGCGTGGACCGCGGCAGGTGAAAGTTCGTGAGGAGATGATCGACGGCCCGGAACCGGTACGGCGGGCGGATCAAGAGCCGCGTCCAGCCTGACCCGGGCCGGATCTCGCCCCCCTCGCCCCCCTCGCCCCCCTCACCCCCCTCGCCCCACTCCTCCCGCTCGCCCGCCACGGTCTCTAGCGCGCGGGCGACGGTCGTGCCCACGGCCCACACCGCGCGCCCTTCCGCTCGGGCGGCGCGCACGATCTCCGCCGCCTCCCGCGGGACCTCGTACCACTCCGCGTGCAGCGCGTGGCGCGCCGGCTCTTCCTCCCCGACGGGCCGGAAGGTTCCCGGACCCACGTGCAGCGTGATGGTGGCCAGCCGAACACCACGGCGCGTGATCGCGTCGAGAAGTTCCGGTGTGAAGTGCAGGCCGGCGGTCGGCGCGGCCACGCTCCCCGTCCGCCGCGCGTACACCGTCTGGTAGCGCTCGCGATCCTCGAGGTCGTCGTCCCGCGCGATGTACGGCGGGAGCGGAACGCGGCCGTAGCGCTCCAGCGCTTCCTCGGGGTCGAGGGTCGTCACAAGACGCAGGTGCCGGACGCCGTCGCCGGCGCAGGCCACGACCTCCACCGCGAGCTCGTCGGAGATCTCGACGCGCCTTCCCGGCTTCAGTTTCCCGCCCGGCCGGACGAGACCTTCCCAGCAGTAGCGATCGTCCAGAGGCCGCAGGAGCAGGATCTCGGCGCTGGCGCCCGTCGGCTTCCGGCCGAGGAGCCGGGCCGGAAAGACGCGCGTATCGTTGACGACGAGGACATCGCCCGGTGCCAGCCGCTCGATGATGTCGGGGAAGGTACGATCCTCGAACCGCTCACCCCGGCGGTGCACGACGAGCAGCCGGCTGGCGTCCCGCTGCGGCGCCGGGCGCTGGGCTATGAGGTGGCGCGGCAGCGGGGTATCGTAGTCGGCGGTCCGGAGCCCTCGCCCGAGAACCTCAGGCGGACTCACGTTCGAGCCCCTTGCGGATGAGGCCGATGACCTCGCGGATCCTGTCCACGTCCAGGATGAGGTCACCGTCGTTCGCCGAGGGCACCGTCACGTACGCCATCACGAGTCGTTCCAGGGGGTGAGGCCTCCGCTCGCGGCAGCGCCGGTGCTCGTGGCACAGGAACCCCAGGTCGATGCCGAACCGGCGCTCGACGCGGTGCAGCGCGCGCAGCCGGCGGATCGTCTCCTCGCCCTCCCCCTCGCGCACGAGCGCCTTGGCGAGCGCCGCGAACGAGTTCCCGTGGAACCCGTAGCGCCGGACGAGCAGCCAGCGATCCTCTCGCGTGAGCCGAACCAGAATGCGCGCCACGGCGAACCTATCCGGTGAAGAGCGTGCCCTGGTCCGTCGCCGCCGTCTCCGGCGGCGTGTACCCGAACCGGCGGTACGCCCTCTTCGTCACCACGCGGCCGCGGGGCGTCCTCTGGAGAAATCCGTTCTGGATCAGGAAGGGCTCGTAGACCTCTTCGAGCGTGCCGGGATCCTCCCCGACCGCGACCGCCAGGCTCTCCAGGCCCACCGGTCCGCCCTCGAAGTGCTCGATGATCGTGCGCAGGACGCGCGCGTCCATGTGATCGAGCCCGTACTCGTCCACGTCCAACATGCGCAGCGCGGCGTCCGCGACCTCGCGGGTCACGCGCCCGTCAGCCCGCACCTGGGCGTAGTCGCGCACACGGCGCAGCAGGCGATTCGCGATCCGCGGCGTGCCCCGCGAGCGCCGGGCGATCTCCGTGGCGCCCTCCTCCTCGATCTCGACCCCGAGGATGCGTGACGAGCGGTGCACGATCTTCACGAGATCCTCGGTGGGATAGTATCCCAGACGCTCTACGACGCCGAAGCGCGCGCGCATGGGCGGTGTCAGGAGCCCGAACCGCGTTGTGGCGCCCACGAGAGTGAATGGCTCGATCGGCATCGTGATCGTCTGAACCTTCGGCCCTTCCCCCAGCCGGATCTCGATTCGGAAGTCCTCCATTGCGGGGTACAGGAACTCCTCGAGGACGGGCCGCAGCCGGTGCACCTCGTCGATGAAGAGGACATCCCCCTCCTCCAGGTTCGTGAGGATGCCGACGAGGTCGCCCGGCTTCTCGAGGACGGGCCCCGACGTGGTCCGGACGCCGACGCCCAGCTCGCTCGCGATGAGGCGCGCGAGCGTGGTCTTCCCGAGCCCGGGGGGGCCGTACAGGAGGACGTGGTCCAGCGGTTCCCGCCGTGCCCGCGCAGCCTCGATGTAGACGCGCAGGCCCTCCTTCACCTTCTCCTGCCCGATGAACTCGTCGAGCCGCTGGGGCCGCAGCGAATGCTCCAGCGAGACTTCCTCGGGGAGCGGCTGGGGTGTCGTGACCTCGAGGCGCATGGCTACGCGAGCTCGGTGAGCGCCGCCCGCACGAGGTCGGCCGTCTCGAGACGCTTCCCGTTCGCGCGCTCAACGGCGCGCTGTACCGACTGCTCGGCCTCGCCGCGCGGGTACCCGAGGGCGACGAGTGCCGCGACCGCCCGCTCCCACTCCGGCTCGTACGCGGGCGCGGCCGGCATCTCCGCCGCCAGATCGTCCAACCGCTCGTGCAGCTCGAGGACGATCCGTTCCGCCTTCTTCTTCCCGACACCCGGGATCGTCTGGAGGCGCGGGATGTCCTTCTCGCGAATCGCCCGGACGAGCCGCTCCGGCGGGATGGCGCCCACCATCGCCAGCGCCAGCTTCGGACCGACCCCGGCGGCGACCTGGAGCCGGACGAAGAGCCTCCTCTCGAGCGCATCGGCGAATCCGTACATCTCGAGCCCGTCCTCCCGCGACACGAGGGCCGTGTGCAGAGTCGCCTCGCGCCCCACCGACGGGAGCCGCTCGAACGTGGACGCCGGCACGAGACACTCGTACGCGACGCCCGTGGGTGTCAGGACCTCCACACGATCGAGGGACTTCGCGATCAGCGTGCCGCGCACCAGACTGATCACCGCAAGCGAACCCGGCGAAGGTTGCCGCGCCGCCCGGGGCTCGCCGCGCGCTGGGAGGCTCCCGGTCGCTGGCGCGCATGGAGGTGACAGAGCGCGATCGCGAGCGCGTCCGCCGCGTCCGCAGGCGTCGGCGGCGTCGAGAGCCTCAGGAGCCGCTGCACCATGAACGCCACCTGTGCCTTCCTCGCTCCACCGCGTCCCGTGAGCGCGTCCTTCACCTCCGACGGCGCGTATTCCACCACCGGGATCCCCCGCAGCGCGGCGGCCAGGATCGCCACGGCGCGCGCGTGTCCCAGCACGACCGTGCTCCGGACGTTCCGATGAAGAAAAACGCCCTCCACGCACAGGGCGTCGGGGCGCGCGCGATCCAGAACGAGATTCACACCCTCGTAAATCTCCAAGAGCCGTTTCGCGAGCGGCGCGCCGCCCCGGGGCCGGATCGCACCGCACTCGAGAAGCCGCGGGGGACGACGGTCGCCCCCTTGCACGAGCCCGTACCCCGTCACGGTCACGCCGGGATCCAGACCGAGCACGATCACGCCGCGGGCCTCGCCTCCACCGCCCGATCTCGCCCCTCAACCGCTCGCTCGCCCACTGAGAACCTCCGCCATCACGGTCTCGTCGATCTCGAAGTTCGAGTAGACGTGCTGCACGTCGTCGAGCTCCTCGAGCATCTCCAGGAGTTTGAGCAGCCGTTCCGCGTCGCGGCCCTCCAGGGCGACACTGCTCCTCGGCACGAGCGCAAGCTCGGCGCCCTCGATCTCGATCCCGTGCCTGCGCAGCGCGTCCTGCACGGCGTGGAAGCGCGCGGGTTCGCTCGTCACCGTGTACGACCCATCCTCACGGACCATGTCGTCGGCGCCCGCCTCCAGCACCGCCTCCAGGGCCATCTCCTCGTCGTAGCGCGACGCGTCGATGTAGATCTTGCCCCGCCGCTCGAAGTTCCACGCCACGGAGCCCCCGGCGCCCAGGCGGCCGCCGTACTTCTCCAGCACGTGGCGGACCTCCGCCACCGTGCGGTTCGCGTTGTCCGTGAGCGTCTCGATGAAGAGCGCCACGCCTCCGGGCCCGTACCCCTCGTAGTTCACCTGCTGGTACGACGCGCCCGGGAGCTCGCCCGTCCCGCGGAGGATCGCCTTCTCGATGTTGTCCTTGGGCATGTTGGCCGCGCGGGCCGCCTCGATCGCGGCCCGGAGCCGGGGGTTGCCCTCCCGGTCGCCACCGCCCTCGCGGGCGGAGACGGTGAGCTCACGGATGAGCTTGCTGAAGACCTTGCCGCGCTTCTGGTCCTCGACGGCCTTCTTGCGCTTGATCTGCGCCCACTTGCTGTGACCTGCCACTGCGGGCCCTCCGAAACGCAGGCGTCTGGGAGAAGGTGTGTGAGCTCTCCAGGCGAATATAAGGGGCGCGAGGCGGAAACGGGAGCCGGAAACGGCTCCGCATCGGGCCCTCGGTAGGGGGGCCGGGGGGCCGGGGGGCTAGGAGGCTTCCTTCTCCTTCTTCGCCTCCGCGATGATCCTCTCGGTGATGTGCGCCGGCAGTTCCTCGTACGTGTGGAACTTCTTCCGATGCGTCGCGCGGCCCTGCGTGATCGAGCGCAATGCCGTGGAGTAGTTGTGGAGCTCCGCAAGCGGCACGAGGGCGCGGATCCGCTGGCGCCGGCCATCGGGTTCCATCCCCAGGATGCGGCCCCGACGCTGGTTCAGATCCCCGATCACGTCCCCCATGTAGTCGTCGGGCGTCGCGACCTCCACCTCGTAGATCGGTTCCAGGAGGACGGGCTCGGCCTGCTTCGCCACGTTCTGGAAGGCCAGCGAGCCCGCGACCTTGAAGGCGATGTCGGACGAGTCCACCGGGTGGTGACTGCCGTCGTAGCACTCCGCCTGGAAATCCACGACCGGATAGCCCGCGAGGATCCCGCGCTTCGCCGCATCCTGGATCCCCTTGTCCACAGAGGGGATGTATTTCCCAGGGATGACGCCGCCCACGACCCCGTCCACGAACTCGTAGCCCGCACCGCGGGCGAGCGGTGACAGTCGGACCCAGCAGTCGCCGTACTGGCCGCGGCCGCCCGTCTGTTTCTTGTATCTCCCCTGCCCCTCCGCGGTCTTCCGGATCGTCTCCCGGTATGGGATCTTCGGGGGTTCCGTGAGCACGTGGATGCCGTACCGGCGGCCGAGCCGCTCCACCGCGACCGCGACATGCAGCTCGCCGAGCCCGCGGGCGATCGTCTGGCCGAGCTCCGCATCGTGCGCCCACACGAACGTGGGATCCTCCTCGTGCAGCTTCTGGAGCCCGACGCTGATCTTCTCCTCCTCGCCGGCCGACGACGTGCGCAGCGCGGTCGCGACGTCGGGCTCCGGGAAGGTGATCGGTGCCAGGATCACCGCGCGCTCCGCCGCGTGCAGCGTGTCGTTCGTGTGCGTCCCCCGGAGCTTCGTCGTGACGCCCAGGTCGCCGGCGTGCAGGACGCCGACCTCCAACCGATCCTTTCCTTGCGGCGCCGCGATGTGGGCGAGCTTCTCCGTGCCACCGCGCTTCCCATTGACGGCCGTCATCCCGGCCTCGGCCTTCCCCGCGAAGACGCGGAAGTACGACAGCTCACCCACGTGCGGTTCCGAGGCCGTCTTGAACACGAGTGCCGCGAACGGTTCGCCTTCGTTCGCCCGAATCTCGACCTCCTGGCCGTTCGGATCCCGCGCGACCTCGGGCCTCGCTTGCGCGGGGTTCGGGAAGAGCGTCACGATCGCGTCGGCGAGCGCGCGCACGCCCCACCCCTTGAACGGCGAGCCGCACAGGACCGGGACGAGCTCGCCGCGATGCAGCGCCGCCCGCATCACGGGAACCAGCTCCCCACCCGGGAGCTCGGCTCCCTCGAGATAGCGCTCTAGGAGAGCGTCGTTGCTCGCCGCGATCGCCTCGATGAGATCCTGGCGGGCCTTCTCGACCGCCGGCCGGAGGGCCGCCGGGACCTCCTCCACGCGCGGCTCCCCGTCGGGCGCGTTCGGATCGTACACGGTGGCGCGACCGGAGAGGAGATCCACAACGCCGCGAAACTGAGGCCCTTCCCCGATCGGGAACGTCAGAGGGATCGCCTTCTGCGTGAGCCGCTCCCGCACGTCCTTCAGGGCGCGCCCGAAGCTCGCATTCTCCTTGTCGAGGAGCGCAATGAAGATCATCCGCGGAAGCCCACGCTCGTCGCACGTCTCCCACACGCGCTCGGTCCCGACCTCGACGCCGGCCAGGGCGCTCACCGCGACTACCGCGCCGTCGGCCACCCGGACCCCGGCCTTCGCCTCACCGGCGAAGTCCAGGTAGCCGGGCGTGTCGATGAGGTTTAGCTTGATCTCGGACCACTCGGCATGGGCGAGCGCCAGGTTGATGGAGATCCCGTGCGCTTTCTCCTCCGGCGTGAAATCGGTGAGCGCCGTGCCATCGGCGACGGAGCCGCGGCGCGCGGTGGCGCCCGCGAGGAACGCGATGGCGTCCAGGAGGGTCGTCTTCCCGGTGCCTCCGTGGCCCACGAAGACGACGTTGCGGATCTTCTCTGTGGGATAGACCTTCGCTTGGGTCATCTTCGCGTCCGGTCTCGGGAATCGCCAACCTATCCGCGACCCGGCGAGGGTGTCAAGCGCGCACGATGAGGGAATCCTCTACGAGCGTCCGGTTGAGCGGGCGACGACGGGTCTGGGCCGCGGGATTCGTGACGGCGGTGATCGTCGCCGCCGTCTGGCTCTCCCTCGGCTTCCCGATCTTCGGATTCGAACCGCCCTCGGTCTTCGAGATGGTGGCGAAGACGGGGCCGCTGGGGCCGCTCGTCTCAGTAGCCCTCATGACGGCGCACACGCTCGTCCCCTTCCCAGCCGAGGTCCTCGTGGTGACCAACGCGATCGTGTTCGGGCCCGTCTGGGGAGCGGTGATGAGCTGGGTCGGCGCCCTCCTCGGCGCCGCGCTCGGCTTCGGGCTGAGCCGACGGTTCGGACGGCCGCTCGTGCAGCGATGGTTCAAGCCCGACGAGCTCGAGCGATTCGATCGCACGGTCGCGCGGTACGGCACCGGCGCGCTCCTCGGCGTGCGACTCCTCCCCGTCCTGAGCTTCAACCTCGTGAACTACGCCGCCGGCCTCACGGCCGTGCGGACCTGGACCTTCGCGTGGACGACGGCCGCCGGGATCGTCCCGTGGATCGTCGCGTTCAGTCTCGGCGGCGATCAGCTCCTGGACGCGGTGAAGGGCGAGTGGGACGCGATCGGCTGGCTGACCCTCATCGTCGCGGTGAGCCTCGCCACCGGCCTCGTGGCGCGCCGGTGGGGAAAGGTACGGGAGCGCGTGCCCGACGCGGTGAGCCCCAGGGCGGAGCTCACGTCTTCGCCCTCCGACGCGGCGCCTCCGGGGACCGACCCGCAGCGGCCGGGGCCCCGATCGCCCAGCCGCGCATAACGAGAGCGCGCGGCGCGACAGGCCGGCCTACTTCTCCCTGTACCTCTTCGAGATCTCATCCAGGAAGTGCCGTTCTTCCGGCGTGAGCGACTCGATCCCACTCGCCGCGATCTTGTCCAGAACCCGGTCCACCTCGTCCCACAGATCCCGGTCGAGATCGGACCGCCGGCGCCCGGAGCGCGCCTCCGAGGATGACGACGCTTCTGACTCCCGGCCGGGAATCGGGATGAGCTTCTGCCGCCGCAGCCTGCGCCGCAGACCCCTGGACCCCAGCGCCGCGCGCCACGGGCGCCGCAGGTAGAGGAAGCCCGCCACGAGGCCGCCCACGTGAGCGAAGTGCGCGATCCCGTCGGGTCGTCCCGCGAGGCCGGCTAGGAGGTCGGCGAGCCCGAGGAAGAGCGCCAGGTACTTCGCCTTCACCGGGAGGATGAACCACACGTAGATCGGCGCGTTCGGCCAGTTGAGGGCGAACGCGAGGAGCAGGCCGTACGCGGCCGCGGACGCGCCGAACACCGTGTGGTTCCCCAAGAAGAACGCGAAGAGCACACCGCCGGCGCCGCAGACCAGGTAGTACCGGATGAACTCGGAGCTCCCCCAGTGCTCCTCCAGCGGCCGGCCGAACAAGAAGATGGCGAGCAGGTTGAAGAAGAGATGCCAGAACCCGCCGTGGACGAACATGTAGGTGATGACGGTCCACGGCCTCTCCAGCACATCCCCGGGGTTGAACGCCAGGAACTCGACCGCCCAGGCGAACGGCAGCACCGTCGTCCAGATCAGCAGGAAAAGGACGGCGTTGACGATGAGAAGCCGCTTGACCCACGGAGTCAGAAGGCCACCGAAGGACGGCTCAAACGAACTGCGATACCGCATGGGCAACGACCCCTTCTAACCTGGGCGCCCCCGGTCCGCCCCGTGGGCACCGTGGGCGTCCAGCGCCACGCGAACAATCTGCTCACACAGCTCCGGAAACGGAATCCCCGCCGCGGCCGCGCCCTTCGGCAAGAGGCTCGTCTGCGTGAGCCCGGGGAGCGAGTTCGCCTCGAGACAGTAGAAGCGACCCTCGGGGCTCATGCGAAAGTCGATCCGGCTGAACCCCCGCAGCTTGAGCGCCCGGTGCGCCCGCAGCGCCAGATCCTGAATCGTGCGGCTCTCCTCCTCGCTCAACAGCGCGGGGACCCGGTACTCCGACATCCCCTTCGTGTACTTGCAGTCGTAATCGTAGATCTCGTGCTTCGGGAAGATCTCGACCACGGGGAGCGCCCGTTCGCCGAGGATCCCGACGGTGAGCTCGCGACCCCTGATGAACTTCTCGATGACGACCTCGTCGTCGAACTCGTAGGCGAGCCGCACCGCCGCGTCCAGTTCTTGAGGGGCGTGCACAACGGTGATCCCGACCGTCGAGCCCTGTTTCGAGGGCTTCACGATGGCGGGAAAGCCCAGGCGGTGCTCGACCTCGGCGCCGTGCACCGGCGCCATGAGCCAGGGCGGCGTCGGCACTCCCACATCCTCGAAGAGGCGCTTCGACAGCTCCTTGTCCATGGCCAGGGCGCTTCCCAGAGGCCCGCT
>JACQVD010000082.1 GCA_016209945.1 Gemmatimonadota bacterium | reverse complement strand
GGTCTGAGCACGGCGTCTCGGTCGAGGTTGTTCCACTTGAGGAGGTCCGCCGGCCTCAGCGAGTAGCGCTGCGCGATGGCCCACACCGTATCGCCCCGCTGCACCCGATGCGTGATCTCGCGCACCTCCCCCGCGGAGCTCGGCGGACCTACCCGCAGCCTCTGGCCCGCGCGGATCGTTCTCGTGCGCAACCCGTTCCATTCGAGGAGATCCGCCACGCTCACGCCGTAGCGGCGGCTGATCTCCCACAGCGTCTCCCCCGCCCGAACCCGGTGGTACGCGATCGGCGCCGGCCGCGACCCGGCGGAGGCGCCCCGCCCGCTCGTGGCAGGGAACGCGCGGGCCCTCGGGATCAGCAGGACCTGACCGATTTGCAGCCTCCTAGGCGAGACTCCACGGTTCGCCGCCCGGATCGCCTCCACGGTCACGCCGTACCGCCGCGCGATCGCGCCCAGCGTCTCGCCCCGGCGGACCACGTGCGTGACCCAGGTGACCCGCTCCTGCGCCGGGATCCTCGTGTAGCGAACGACGAAGCTGTCGCGCGTCCCTGCGGGCACACGCAGCGTATACCGCCGGCCCGGCGGCGTGATCCCGCGCAGAACGTGGGGGTTGAGCGTCTCGATGTCGTCGGGGGAGACGCCCGCGGCTTCCGCCACGACGTCGAGCGATGTCGCGTCCGGCACCTCCACCTCTTCAAACGCCATGGGCTCGAAGTACTGGAGGTTCGTGAACCCGTACGTCTCGGGCTGCTTCGCGATCAGCGCGGCGGCGATGAGCTTCGGAACGTAGTTGCGCGTCTCGCTCCGGAGAAGCCGCGTGCCGGCCAGGTCCCAGAAGTCGTCGCTCCGTTTCCTCCGGATCGCTCGCTCAAGGCGCCCTGCCCCGGCGTTGTACGCCGCCGCCGCCAGGTACCAGCTTCCGAACATCTCGTACAGATCCCTGAGGTGCTGCACCGCGGCCCTCGTCGAGGCCACGGGATCGCGCCGCTCGTCCACCCAGTAATTGATCTTGAGACCGTAGCGGCGCGCGGTGGACGCGATGAACTGCCACAGCCCTACAGCGCGGGAACGGCTGTAGGCCCGCGGGCTGAATCCGCTCTCGATCAGGGAGAGGTAGACGAGATCCTCCGGGAGGCCCGCGCTCCGGAATTCCTGCCGCATGAACTCCTCGTAGCGTCCGGACCGCACGAGCCAGAGCTCGAACCGCTCACGCGCCTCGGTCTGAAAGTAGGCGAGCCAGCGTTCCACCCGATCGTTGATCTCGATCGGGATGTCCCACCGGACCTCCAGAGGAGCGCTATCGGTGGCCGCCTCCCCCACCCCGGCCTCCCGCACCGCTTCCGGGCCGAAGAGCCGCGAGAGCTCCGCATTCACGTCGGCCTCGTTCACCGGCACGCGCGCGGTGTCCGAGGGGAGCGGCTCGTCGCTGGGCGCCTCTTCCACCGCGACGCCCGTCAGCGCCTCGGCCGCCGCCCGGTCCTCCGCCACCGCCGAGTCGAACACCGAGCCGTCCGCGGTGGCCGCCGTGTCGGGTCCGGCAGGCGACACCGTCGCGAGCGGCCCCGGCGCGCCGCCACAGGCGGGCAGGAACGCGCAGAAGAGACAGGAGAGGGGCACCAACCGGGCTCGATGTGTCACGTCAGAGCCTCCAGAGAATTGGCGAGCCGGCGATTCGTGGCGTTGAGGATCGCGCGGGCCACGCCCCTGGCCATCTCGCCACCGTGTATCAGCGATGCGCCGATCACAGAGCGCTCGGCGGCCGTGTTGGGCTCCCGTACCGCCACCGACACGATCACAATGTCATGGTCGAAGGCGCGCACCGCCTTTGTGCCGACGAGCCGAACGCTGACACCGCCCCGCAGCACGAGCCGCAGCGCTTCCAGCGTCGCCTCGGCCGCCACCCGGTGGTCGATGGGCCCCCGCCCCACGCCCGTCTGCGTCGCTCTGTATTCGGTTCCGCTCCACTCCAGACACACGTCCGCTTGGCAGCGCATGTCTGCCGAGCGGTGAAACGTCGCACTCACGAGCCGCACCCTTCTGCGCTGCGGCGCGGGGCTGCGCCCCGGATTGTGTCGCATGCCCCCGGAAGAAGAGGTTCTTTCTACCGCGGCGAGGGAGCGGCGGACGTGTAGCACGAAAGGCAGGGGGTGACCTTGTCACCCAACCTAGGCCGGCCGCCGCCCGCTGTCAACGTTCTTCGGCCGGGCATGGCCCTGCCCGCCAGCGAGGGCCCATCCGCGCGAGCGAGAATCGGACCGCCCGCCACGGCCGCCCTAGAGGTTGTAGTTCGGCACCTCTCGCGTGATCGTGACGTCGTGCGGGTGTGACTCGCGCAGACCGCCGCCGGTGATGCGCACAAAGCGAACCTGCGTGCGCAGGCTCTCGATGTCGGAGCAGCCGCAGTACCCCATGCCGCTCCGAAGCCCGCCGGCCAGCTGGAAGATGATGTCGGCCACGGGCCCCCGGTAGGGCACCCGGCCCTCCACGCCCTCGGGGACGAGCTTGCTCGGCG
>JACQVD010000081.1 GCA_016209945.1 Gemmatimonadota bacterium | reverse complement strand
ATCTCGATCTGGGGCTCCCGGACGGGATGGGCGACGAGGACTATCTGGGTCTCCTACAGAAACACCTCCCGCGGATCGTCGAAGAGCACCGCCCCGAGCTCGCCTTCTACCTCGCGGGCGCCGACCCGTACAGGGAGGATCAGCTCGGAGGCCTCGGGCTCACGAAGGAGGGCCTGCGCCGCCGCGACGAGTACGTGCTGAGAACACTATACCGGGCCGGCGTCCCGGTGGCCATGTGCCTCGCCGGTGGCTACGCCCGCCGGCTCGACGACACCATCGAGATCCACTGCCAGACAGTGTATGCGGCCTGCGACGTGTTGCTTGAGAGCGAGCGCTAACCGCTCGGCTGGCTGGAGCGGCGCTCCTTGCACATGTGGATATCAATCCGTATGAGTGTGGTCGTGTGGGCAGTGCTGGGGTTGCTTGCGGCGGCTTTGCCACTCCCGCCCAGGAACACGGTCGGTCCGCTTCCGCTCGCGCCTGATTCCCTCCAGGAGATCCTCGCCAACGACAATCGCAGCGCCCCGGGTAAGCTGAAGGACGGCATACTCTCGCTCCGGCTGGAGGCCAGGACCGGCATCTGGTATCCCGAGGGGGACGAAGGTCCCGGGCACGCGGTACATGCGTTCGCCGAGGAGGGCGGGCCCCTGCGGAACCCGGGACCGCTGATGCGCGTGCCCGCGGGCACCGAGATTCGCGTCCGCGTGCGGAACGCGATCCGCGGGGAGAGCTTGGTGGTTCAGGGGCTCCACGCCCGCCCCGCCGCACCCGACGACACCTTTCACGTCGCCTCCGGCGGCACGCGCGAGGTCCGGTTCCCGGCAAACGAACCGGGCACCTACTTCTACTGGGCCACTACGACTGGCGCGCCCACGCTCGGCGAGCGATACGGCGTGGATAGCCAGCTCAGCGGTGCGCTGATCGTGGATCCGCCCGCAGGCCCGGCGCCGTCCGACCGCATCTTCGTCATCGGCGTCTGGGTCGATCCCGCAACGGCGGAAGGGCCTCCGCCCGTGGTGGGTCCGATCCGGGCGGTTGTCGTGAACGGCAGGTCATGGCCCCACAGCGAGCGTCTTGGCTACGCCGCGGGGGACTCCGTGCGCTGGCGCTGGATCAACGCGAGCGACCGCCCGCATCCCATGCATCTCCATGGCTTCTACTTCCGGGTGCACAGCCGCGGGACCGCACTGCGCGATAGCGTGTATTCGGAGCACGAGCGGCAAGTGGTCGTCACGGAGACTGTGCTCTCCGGCGGCACCTTCTCCCTCCTGTGGGTTCCGGACCGCCCCGGCAACTGGCTTATGCACTGCCACACGCTCGGCCACATCGCTCCCGAGTTGCGGCTGGGCCGCGCGCCACCGGCGGCTGGCAGATTGCACCACACGGTGAACCACGCCCTCGAGGTGATGGCTGGCCTCGCCGTAGGCGTCCAGGTGGAACCTCCCGGCGCGGGGGCGAAGGCGGTCGCCGGCACCCGCGAGCGGCGGCGGCTCCGGTTGCTCGCTCAGGTGAGCCCTCACCGCTATGGGGACTCGCCGGGCTTCGGCTTCGTGCTCCACGAAGGCGACGTGGCCCCGGCGCCCGACTCCGTTGCCATTCCCGGCCCGCCGATCGTGCTCACACGCGGCGAGCCGGTGAGCATTACGGTGGTGAACCGGCTTCCGGTGCCGACCTCTGTGCACTGGCACGGGATCGAACTCGCGAGCTACTACGACGGTGTCTCCGGCTGGAGCGGGGACCAGGGTCGGACTGCGCCGGCGATCGCGCCGGGCGACTCATTCGTGGCCGAGTTCACGCCGCCCCGCGCCGGGACCTTCATTTATCACACGCACTTCGACGAGAGGCCGCAGCTCACCTCGGGCCTCTACGGGGCGCTCATCGTGCTGGAGCCCGGGCAGTCCTTCGACCCGCGCAGGGACCGCATCCTCGTCCTGAGCACCGGGGGACCGGCGCCGGACGCACCCCCGCTGCTCAACGGGCAGCGCTCTCCCGTGTTCGAGTTCGAGGCCGGACACAAGTACAGGCTGCGCCTGATCAACATCAATCCGGGCGGCGCCTGGACGGTCACTCTGCTCGCGGGCGATTCGCCGGCGAGCTGGCGGTCCCTGGCCAAGGACGGCGCGGATCTGTCGGCGGCCCGGGCCACGGTGCGGCCGGCGCGACAGCTCATCGGCGTCGGCGAAACCTACGACTTCGAGTTCGCGCCGACCGCACCGGGTGAGCTGCGGCTCGACGTGCGCAATCCGTTTTTCGGTGAGGTGGAGGCCCTCGTGCGAGTGGAGCCGCGGCAAGCCGGCTGAAGCCCGCCGCACCCGCCGACGGGCCGGCCGCCTACCGCGGCCCGGACGTGGCCCCTGTTGCGGCGGCCGGAGCCTTCTCGTCCCCGTGCTTCCCGTACCAGTCCAGCATGTAGAGGAGCGTCCGCACGAAATTCGACGGCTTCGAGCCCGTGCCGTGGTACTCCTCCTTGAAGCGGAGAAGCGTCGTGGGCACGCCGCGCATCTTGAGCGCGGCGAAGTACTCCTCGGACTGCGGCATGGGCGTGCGCAGGTCGAGCTCACCGGTCATGACGAGCGTGGGGGTTTTCACGTTGCCCACATGCATGAGCGT
>JACQVD010000080.1 GCA_016209945.1 Gemmatimonadota bacterium | reverse complement strand
GCCCGGCCCCCCCGGCCCCCCCCGCCGACTGCGGCCGCCGCCAGCTCCGCTCCAGGCCGAGCCGGTCCCGGAACCCGAATACCAGCCGAATGCCACTATACCCGAAGGTTGACCGAAAGTCAAGGGCCCGCTTGCGGAAGAGGGTTCGAGCCTGAGCATCCTTGAGGATATCTTGGGCCGGAAGCAATTGGAGGTCGCCGAGCTACAGGCCCGTGCGCCGGCCCTGGACCGTGCTGCCGAGGCTGCGCCCGCGCCGCGCGCCTTCGCGGCGGCGCTTCGTCTGCGTGGGACGGTCGCCCTCATTACGGAGTTCAAGCGCCGCTCGCCCTCGGCCGGCGCGATCTGGCCCGGGGAGGCGGTGAGCGGTGTGGCAGGGCAATTTGAGGCCGCCGGCGCCTCGGCCATCTCGGTGCTGACGGACAGCGCATTCGATGGCGCGCCGGAAGACCTCGTCGAGGTTCGGCGCGCCACGCGCCTTCCGGTTCTTCGGAAGGATTTCATCCTCGACGCGGTCCAGGTGACGGAGGCCCGAGCGGCGGGCGCGGATGCGGTGCTGCTCATTGTGCGGGCGCTGGGCCGCGCTCCGTTGCGCGCTCTCCTCGACGCCGCCAGGCACTGGGGTCTGGCCGCGCTCGTGGAAGTGCACGACGAGCGCGAACTCGGAACTGCGCTCGATCTGGGCGCGGAGATCATCGGGATCAACAATCGCGATCTCGACACGTTTGCGACGGACCTGGGCGTCACGGAGCGGCTCGTGCCGTTCGTGCCCGCGCACGCGCTCGTCGTAGCCGAGAGCGGGTTCCAGGCCCCCGAGGAAGTGCGCCGGGTGGGCGCCCTAGGGGTGGACGCGGTGCTCGTGGGCGAGTCGATCCTGGCGAGTCCCGATCCGGCGCAGGCCGCGGCCCGGCTCGTGGGCCTGCCGAAGCGCGACCGTGGGTGACGCGGCCCGCGCGGCGGTACGGGTGAAGATCTGCGGGCTCTGTCGGCCCGAGGACGCGCGCCTCGCGGCCGAGGCGGGCGCCGACTTTCTCGGCGTGGTGCTGGCGCCGGGCCCGCGGCGTCAGGATGTGCGATCGGCCCGGCGCATCTGGGGCGACCTCCCGGTGGCGCGCGCGGCCGTCTTCGCCGACACGGACGAATCCGAGGTGTGTCGGGCCGCCGACCGGCTGGGCCTGAGCGTCGTCCAGCTTCACGGCTCGGAGCCGCCGGAGTTCTGCGGCCGCGTGCGCGGCGCCGGGCCCTGGCAGGTCTGGAAGGCCGTCCGCATACGAGAGGGCGAGCGGCTTCCGGATCTCGTTGGCCGGTTTGGCGCCGTGGTGGATGCCGTGCTGGTGGAGCCCTTCAGCGAGCATGGGCTGGGCGGCATGGGTGCGCCTCTCCACCCGGAGGTCGTCGCAGGCGCTCGGCGCGCGTGGCCTCCGGGACTCGCGCTCGTGGTGGCCGGCGGGCTGCGGCCGGAGAACGTGACCGCCGTTGTGAGGTCGGCCCGGCCGCACGTGGTCGATGTGAGCTCGGGGGTCGAGGCGCGGATAGGCGTGAAGGATCCGGAGAAGGTCCGCGCATTCATTCGAAACGCGAGGAGCGCTGGGTGAACCGCGCGACGTGGGCACGCTCGGAGTCCGGACTCGACGGGTGGTTCGGCCCGTACGGCGGTCGGTACGTGCCCGAGACGCTCATCGCCGCGCTCGATGAGCTGCGCGAGGCGTACGAGGACGCGCGCCGCGATCCTGAATTCCGGTCGGAGCTCGAGCGTCTTCTCCGCGGTTACGCGGGTCGGCCGACGCCGCTGTACCCTGCGAGGCGGCTCGGTGAGGATCTGGGCGGGGTGCGCGTGTACCTGAAGCGGGAAGATCTCTGCCACACGGGCGCGCACAAGATCAACAACACGCTCGGGCAGGCGCTCCTGGCCCGGCGGATGCGGAAGCGCCGCATCATCGCCGAGACAGGTGCGGGGCAGCACGGGGGGGCGGCCGCCACCGCCGCGGCGCTCTTCGGCTTCCAGTGCGTCGTCTACATGGGCGAGCGCGACATGGAGCGGCAGGCGCTGAACGTCGTTCGCATGCGGCTCCTGGGAGCCGAGGTGCGCCCGGTGTCGGCGGGGAGCCGGACGCTGAAGGACGCCACGAACGAGGCCATCCGGGACTGGGTCACACATGTGCGGGAGACACATTATATTATTGGGTCTGTGGTGGGTCCGGACCCCTACCCCCGCCTCGTGCGCGATTTCCAGCGCGTGATCGGAGAGGAAGCGCGAGAGCAGATCCTTGAGGCCGAGGGACGGCCGCCCGACGCCGTCTTCGCGTGCGTCGGGGGCGGGTCCAACGCGCTCGGGATCTTCTACGGCTTCTTGGAGGACGAGGACGTGGCGCTCGTCGGCGTGGAGGCTGCCGGTGAAGGGCTGAGCACGGGTCGGCATGCGGCGTCGCTCGTGGCGGGCCGGCCTGGCGTTCTCCACGGCGCGCTCACGTATCTGCTTCAGGACGGGAGCGGGCAGGTGCACCCGGCGCACTCGATCTCGGCCGGACTCGACTACCCCGGCGTCGGGCCGGAGCACGCCTGGTGGAAGGACTCCGGGTTCGCGCGGTATGAGGCGGTGACCGACGAGGATGCGCTGCACGCGTTCGCCGACCTTTCGCGGCTGGAGGGGATCCTCCCGGCCCTGGAGCCCGCGCACGCCCTGGCGCAGCTCCGGGTCGAAGCGTCGCGCTGGGTCGGCCGAAGCGTGATCGTCTGTCTCAGCGGGCGGGGCGACAAGGACGTCGCGGAGGTCGCGAGCCGATGACGGAAGAGCAGGCGCGGGCGGTCAAACGCGTCAAGGGGGAGGCCGGGGAGGCCGGGGAGGCCGGGGAGGCCGAAAAGGGCGACGCGCAACTGGCCGCTCAGATCCACGACTTTGTGAGCGTGCTCGTGAAGGCGATCCGCGCGGCCCAGATCTATGTCCCGACGAGCCCTATCCTCCGCAACTTCATGGAGGACCTCTCGCACAAGCTCGACGCGCTCTGGGAGAGCCTCAAGAATCTCGTCCTCAACATCGAGGAGCTGACGATCTCTTGGCGCGGCCATGTGGTCTACTCCGGGGAGCAGAGTCCGGAGAACCTGGCGTTTCAGTTCTTCAAGGACGGCATCCGTCGCTTGACGTTCCTCCCGGGCGCCGAGTCGGACGAGATCCGCGAGTTCGTCAACGTCATCCGCCACGCGCGGCAGGCCGGGGAGCAGGCCGAGGATCTGCTCACGCTTCTCTGGTACCGCGACTTCTCGTTCGTGCGTTACGAGTATGTGGACGTGCTCCCATCGGGGCCTGAGGTTCCCGGACAACCCGCGGAGACGGCAGGTGGTGGGGGCGGTG
>JACQVD010000077.1 GCA_016209945.1 Gemmatimonadota bacterium | reverse complement strand
GGGCGGGGGCGACGAGGCGCCAGACGGCGACGGAGTGCACGAGGATGGCCGGCTGCGCGTTCTGCGTCGCGACGAGCGCCTCGGCGGGCCCCTCACACGCGACCTTGGAGAGGGCGTACCCGAGGACCCGGTCGGCCTCCTCGAACGCGGCTCGCGCCTCGGGGAAGCGCTCCGCGAGATCAGCCCCCATCCCCACGTACTGGCTCCCCTGGCCGGGGAAGAGGAGGCCCAGGGATGACGTCACGGGCGAGCTACCAGCGGACCACCGCGGACGCCCAGGTGAACCCGGAGCCGAACGCGACGAGCAGGAGCACCGAGCCCGCTTGGATCCGGCCGCAGGCGCGCGCCTCGTAGATCGACACGGGGATCGATGCCGAGGAAGTGTTCCCGTACCGGTCGATGTTCACCCACACGCGGTCCATCGGGATCCCGGCGTACTTCGCCGTCGCCTCGATGATCCGGATGTTCGCCTGATGGGGGATCAGGAGATCCACGTCGCCGGCCGTGAGGCCCGCGTCCTTGAGCGCGATCTCCGCGGCCTCGCACATGGAGCGCACGGCGGACTTGAAGACCTCGGGCCCTGCCATCTTGATGGTGTTGCCGCCCTCACCGAGAGCGACCACGTCAATCGGGATCGAGGGGTTGAGCCCGCGGGCGGGCGGCCTGAAGAGGAGATCGCCGAGCGAGCCGTCCGACTTCATGTACGTGGCGACGACGCCGCGTCCGTCGGTCGCCGCCGGGACGACGACGGTTGCGCCCGCGGCATCCCCGAAGAGGACCACGGTCGAGCGGTCCTTCCAGTCCACGATCGAGGAGAGCTTCTCGGTCCCGATGATGAGGGCGTTCCGCGCCTGGCCCGTTCCGATGAGCCCCTGCGCTATGTTGATCCCGTAGAGCCAGCCGGTGCAGGCGCCCCAGACGTCGAACGCGACGGCGTTCTTCGCACCCATCATCGCCTGCACGTCGCACGCCGTGGCCGGCAGGAGTCGGTCGGGTGTGGCGGTCGCGACGATCAGCGCGTCCACGTCCTCGGGCGCCATCCCGGCGTCGTCGAGCGCGGCGAGCCCGGCCCTGGCCCCCATGTCGGCGGCGGTCGTCTTCTCGTCGGCGATCCGTCGCTCCTTGATCCCCGTGCGCGTCGTGATCCACTCGTCGGACGTATCCACCATCTTCTCAAGCTCGGAGTTCGTGAGGACGCGCTCGGGGACCCACATCCCGACGCCGGACATGCGGACGATCGGACCTTTCACGTGGCGCGCGCCTCCTTCCCCGCCATGCTCTCGAGCTCCTGTCGCAGGTGCTCGACCATGCGGTTCTCGACGGCCTGCACCGCGACCCGGATCGCGTTCGCGACGGCGCGCGGCGGCGTGTCGCCGTGTGTGATGATCACGACGCCGTTCACGCCGAGGAGCGGCGCGCCGCCGTACGTCGTGTAGTCGAGGAAGCGCGCAAGCTGCTCGAACTGAGGGTGACTGGGATCGAGCACGGGCCGGAGCACGTTGAGGATGAAGTCGGCCGCCTGCTCGTAGAACTTCAAGACGACGTTCCCGACGAAGCCGTCGGTGACGACGACGTCGCAGACGTCACGGATGATGTCGCGGCCCTCGACGTTCCCGATGAAGTTGAGCCGGCTCGCCCGGAGGAGCTCGTAGGCCTCGACCGCCAGCTCGTTCCCCTTCCCCGGCTCCTCCCCGACGTTGAGGAGGCCGACCCGGGGGTTGGGGCGGCCCATGACGTCGCGCGCATAGATGTGACCCAGGTGCGCGAACTGCAAGAGGTGGTGCGGCTTGCAGTCCACGTTCGCGCCGCCGTCCAGCATGAGGACGGGGACCTTCGCGGGGAGGACGGCGCCGATCGCAGGGCGATCCACGCCCTTGAGGGGCTTCAGGATGAGGAGCGAGCCCGCCATGGCGGCGCCGGTGGAGCCGCCCGTGATGAACGCCTGCGCGCGGCCCTCCGCGTGCGCTTTGAGACCCACGACCACGGACGAGTCCTGCTTTTTCCGCACCGCGGGCACCGGCGGCTCGCCCATCTCGATCACTTGCGACGCGGGGAGGATCGAGACGCGCAGGTCGTCGAAGCCGCCGAGGTGCTGCCGGATCGCGTCGGGATCGCCCACGAGCAAGATCTCGACGCCGCGCGGGAGGGTCTCCAGCGCCTCGATCGCCCCCTCCACAGGAACCTCGGGGGCGAGGTCGCCGCCCATGGCATCGAGCGCTATGCGCACAGCGACGCGGGGCTCAAGGCGCGGATCCTAGGCCTCTGCGACCTCGAGGACTTTCCGGCCCTTGTAGTACCCGCAGTTGGGGCAGACGCGATGGGACATTCGCGGGCCGCCGCAGCGGGGACAGGGTTGGAACGCCACCGGGGCCGCCTTGTAGTGCGTGCGGCGCTTTCGCTTCCGCTGCTTCGATACCCGCTTCTTGGGGACAGACATGGGGCCTCCTTCGCTCCTCTATCCGGGGTGTCGCCTAAGAACGATCGTCGAGAGCCCGCAGCGGCGCCCAGCGCGGGTCGCCCGCCCTCTCGAGGCAGCGGCACGGCTCGACGTTCAGGTCGGCGCCGCAGCCCGCGCAGAGGCCGCGGCACTCCTCACGGCACAGCGGGAACGACGGGATCGCCAGCAGAAACTGTTCCCGCAAAGGCTTCCCCAAATCGAGGTCGGTCGCGAGCGGCGAGACGTGGTAGACGTTCAGGTCCTCATCGTCGGGCCGCTCGAGCGGCTCGAAGAAGAGATCCACCGCGTCGTCGATCTCGAGGTCGAGGGGCGTGAGGCACCGGCGGCAGTAGCCGCGCACCCGGGCGCCCATCCGACCGCGCACCATCACCGAGTGCTCGCCCGTGCTGTGCGCGGTCACGTCCACCCAGAACGGGCACAGGAACTCGACGTCCGCGCCGGTCCAGAGCGCGTCCTCGGCGGCGACCACGCCTTCAATTCGAACGCCGGCTTCCTTGAGCCGGCGCAGGTCGATCGTCAACATAGGGCAACAGTTAGAGTATCCGGCCTAAGGCGGACTGTCAACGAGGCAGCTCGGGGATGACCGTGCGTTGATGCCCGCCTTGAATGTTGGGCCCCGATCGACGGGGAGCTGCACGTGACGCCGGCCCCGTCTCGCCGGCACCAGCGCGCCAGTCACAGATTGGCGGTTGCTCTCCACCGCCTTCTCGAGGAACCCGGCTACGGTGAGGTCTACGAGGCCCCGTTCGGCGTCGAGTTCCCGGGCACAGAGGAAGGCGTGCAGCCTGATCTCCTCTTCGTCTCAAAAGAACGGCTCCACATCGTGGGTGAGGATTGGATCCGCGGCGCCCCCGATCTCGTCATCGAGATCCTCTCGCCCACGACAGCCAGCCGAGACCGCGAGATCAAGCGGAAGCTCTACCGCAGATCGCGCCGGACGTAGCGGCGAGGCTACTGCGACGGCCGCTCCACGCTGTTCACCATGACCCGCGCGAACTTCCAGGCGCCGTCCGGCTGCCGGTTCCAGACGACCGCGTACCGGCCGCGATGGGTCGTCGCCGGCCCATCCTTCGGCTGGACCACCTCCCTGTACGTCCCGAAGTCGTAGGCGGTCTCGCCGTAGACGTTGACCTCGCGCGGCGTGATCTCGATCTCCGGGATCGTCATCATGGCGAAGATCGACGCCGCGAAGTCGCGGATCGCGGTGCGGCCCACGACGTCCGCCATCTCCGGCTCCATGAGGATCGCGTCCTCCGTGAACCAGGCGGCGAGGCTGTCGGCGTTTCCGGTCTTTGCCGTCGCCTCGTACGCGTCCCACTGGCCGGTGAAGAGCGCCAGCACCTCGGGACCGCCTGCGGATGGCGGCGGGCTCTCACGAGAACACGCGGGTACAGACGCGAGAACAAGAGCGAGGACTGCTCCCACGGTGGTACGCATGATGACCTCCGGAAAAGAGGTGACGGTCAAGAGTACGCCCCGGCAGCCAGATCTTTCTCCGAGAAAAAGAACCGGATCTCGAACTGGGCGGTCTCGTCGGAGTCCGCGGCGTGGATCGCGTTCCGCTCCTTCGACTCGGCGTAGAGCGCGCGGATCGTCCCCGGCTCCGCCTCCTTCGGATCGGTGGCCCCGATCACACGCCGCAGTTGGTCCACGGCGTCCTCGCGCTCCAGCGCGACGACGAGCACGGGCCCCGACGTCATGAAACGGGTCAGCGGCTCGTAGAAGGGCTTCCCCGCGTGCACGGCGTAGAACTCCCGGGCCTGCACCTCGCTGAGACGGAGGAACCGCGCGGCGAGGATGCGGAAGCCCTCCTCCTCGAGGTGGGCCAGGATGCGCCCCACTTTCCGGGCCGCCACGGCGTCGGGCTTCAGGATCGCCAGCGTCCTACGGCCGCGATTCGTAGACATACGGCTCCAGGACCTTCCGGATGATGTCGGTGCGCGAGAGGAAGCCGACGATTTTCCCCTCGCGCACCACGGGGACGCGCACCACGTCCCGGTTCACCATGAGGGCCAGCACGTCGGGGAGCGACTGGTCGTCCGCGACGCAGAGGACGCTCCTCGTCATGACCTCGCGCACGGGGATGTCTTCCAGCGCGCGGGCGCCGCCCGCTCCGGTCAGGCGCGGGAGGAAGTGCTCCATGATCTCCCGGTCGGTCACCATGCCGATCACTTCGCCCTCGGATCCCACGACGGGCACGGCGCGCAGCTTCTTCTCGATCATGAGCCGTCCCACGGCGTTCAGCAGCGTGTCGGGGCCCACTGCCACGGGTTCCCGGGTCATGAAGTCGCGCACGACGAGCTCCGGCGTGATCTCCACCTCGCCGAGCTCGGGCAGCGCCAGGATCTCCTCCGGCCGCTGCGCGCCCTCGATCCGTGCAATGACTTCCTCCTCGCGCAGGAGCCGCGCGAGCGCGGAGACGAGCTTCAGGTAATGCCCGGTCGCCTCGCGCGGCGCGACCGCCACGACGAGCGTGCGCGCGTGCCTCGCGTCCTCGGGCGCGAACTTGAACGGCCGGCGCGCGACACCCAGGGCGACGGCGACGGCCGTGACCGCGTCGGTCCGGTAGTGGGGGAAGACGATGCGCGGGCCGAGCGCGGGGATCACCCGCACTTCCTCCTCGCTCACGAGACGCTCGAGCGCGGCGCGATCGCGCACGACCTCGGGGCCCAGCCGGTCCAGGAGCTGGAGGACCGCTTCACGATACGAGCCGGCGGCGAGCGGAAGGACGACGCGCTCGGGCCTCAGGAGATCGGCAAGCCGCCGCGGGGGGCCGGGG
>JACQVD010000076.1 GCA_016209945.1 Gemmatimonadota bacterium | reverse complement strand
GGGGGGCGGGGGAGCGCGGGAGCAGGGGGCAGGATGGGGGTCGCGTGCAGCGGCGGGGGTGTCGGGCCGGAGAGACCGGCTGGCGTGTGGCGACAGGCGCCGGGCCGGTCGGCGACGCTGCGGAGAGCGGTGACACGGCTGTGGGGCTTCGGTCCGGTTGGCGCTCGTGTCCGGCGGGACTTTCCGTGGCGGCGTAGCTCAACTGGTAGAGCAGCGGAGTCATAATCCGTTGGTTGGGGGTTCGAGTCCCTCCGCCGCTACTTGGCGTGGACACGGCAACTAGAGAGATCGCAGGGTCTGCGGTCGCGGCCGCAGGCTTTTTTGTTGTCCAGGCATCGGACTCCGTGCGGCTCGCTCGAGCCGGTTCGGCGGGACGGGGCAGTGGGGCCCGTCTCATTACCACCCATCTAATTTGTCGAGGACTCGTACCATGGCACGCGCGACGGGAACCGTGAAATGGTTCTCCAACGAGAAGGGCTACGGCTTCATCGCCCAGGAGGGGAAGCCCGACGTCTTCGTTCACCACACGGCGATCACGGGCGAGGGGTATAAGACCCTGGTGGAGGGCGAGCCGGTGGAGTTCGACATCGTGGAGGACGCCAAGGGGCTGAAGGCCGCCAACGTCGTTCGCCTCGCCCCGCCGCCCGGAGGCGGCCGGCCGGGAGGAGCAGGAGGAGGAGGGGGAGGACCGCGGCGCCCGCGACGGCCCCGCGGGCCGTGAGGACAGCGAACGGGGGCGCCGAGTCGGGCGCCCTCGGTTTTTTGGGGAGACACGTGCACGCCGATCACGAGAGGCCCGCCGGCCGGGCGGACACGCTCCTGGAGCGGCTGGACGCTTCGCTTCGCGAGAGCGGCCTGCTCCCCGTCGGGGCGTCGCTGACCATCGCGTTCTCGGGCGGCCTCGATTCCTCCGTCCTGCTCGACCTCCTGCGGCGGCTTCAGCGCCGCTGGGCGTGGAAGCTCACGGCCGCCCACTTCGACCACGCGATGCGCGACGGGAGTGCGGAGGACGCCGCGTGGGCGCGCCTCCTGTGCGTGCGTCTCGGCGTTCCGTGCCTCGTGGGCCGCGCGGAACGCGCGCCGCGGAACGAGGCAGAGGCGCGCGCGGCGCGCTACGCGTTCCTGCTGGACGCGCGCGCGAACCTCGGCTGCGATCTCCTGGTGACGGCCCATCATGCGGACGACCAGGCGGAGACCGTGCTGATCCGGCTCCTGCGCGGTGCCAGCCTCGGGGGCCTCGCGGGGATGTCACCGCGGCGCGCGCCGGGGGTCGTCCGCCCGCTCCTCGGTTTCTGGCGACGCGAGCTGGAGGCGTACGCGGCGGAGCGGGGGCTCGAGGTCCGCGAGGATGCTACGAACGTGCGCGCGGCGTACCTCAGGAACCGCGTGCGCCATGAGCTCCTCCCCCGGCTGGAGAAAGAGTTCAACCCGAGGATGCGGGAGACGCTCGTGCGCCTGGCGGAGGAGGCGGGCCGCGCGCGCCGCGTCTGGTACCGCTTCCTCCGGGAGGTTGAGCCGGGCCTGAGCCCCGTGCGCGAGCCCGGCCGAATTGTGGTTGCCGCACCGCGCCTGCTGGAATATGATGAGCCGACGCGGGCGGAACTGTTGCGGCGCTGGGCGGCGTCCCTCGGCGTTGAGATGGCGCGCGGGAGCCTTCGGGCGGCGCAGCGGTTCCTGAAGACGGGGCGGAGCGGCGGCTCCGTCGATCTCAGCGGGGAGCTCCGACTCCGACGTGAGTACGCGACGTTCGTCCTCGAGCGGGTCGGGCCGACCCCCGAGGACGTTCCGTTGACGGTGCCCGCGCCCGATCCCCACGCGGGCGAGGTCGCCGTGGGCGGACGGCGCTACGCCGTCGCGTGGGGCGGCGAGACGCCGGAAGGTGCGCAGGCGTGCGCCGCGTTTCATCTGGAGGCGCTGGAGTTCCCGCTCGTCGTTCGAGGGTGGCGGCCCGGCGACCGGATCGTGCGCGCCGCCGGTAGTCGCAAGCTCAAGCGACTGTTCGGTGATCGGCGGATCCCGCGCTCCGAGCGCAGCCGGCTGCCTGTGCTCGCGGATGCCCGGGGCCGCGTGCTCTGGGTGCCCGGCGTAGAGCGCTCGGTGCTCGCGCTCCCGCGGCAGGGCGAACCGATCTTCCATGTGGCCGTGAGTCGGCTTTCGGAGTCGCCGCGTGATGCGGTGGTCTAGAACGAGATGCACGAGACACGACTGAGGTCGTAGCACGGTATGGCAAATCGCGAGCCGGGTCGTCGCGTCCCCCCATCGCGCTGGGGCCACCTCTCCAAGAACCTGGCCCTGTGGATTCTCATCCTCGTGGTCCCTGTGTTCCTCTTCCAGCTCATGAGCCGGGGATCGCGGCAGGTGCAGGAGCTCACGTTCACCGACTTCGTCCGGCAGGTGGAGAGCGGGAACGTGCTCCGGGTCACGATCATCGACGGCCGGCGCGTGGACGGCGAGCTCAAGACGGAGCTGCCGAGCGCGCGGCCGGGCGGCCGGCCGGTGAATCGCTTCCGCACGCTGCTCCCGGCCCGCGACGATCCCACGGTCATCAAGTTCCTTCAGGACAACGGCGTCGTGATCGCGGCGGGCGAGGCCCGCACGCCGTGGCTCGCCTATGTGGCGAACGTGCTGCCCTATGTGCTCATCATCGCCCTCTGGATCCTCTTCATGCGGCAGATGCAGGCCGGCGGCGCCCGCGCCTTCTCGTTCGGGAAGTCGAAGGCGAAGCTCTTGAGCGGCGAGACGCCGAAGGTGACGTTCGCCGACGTGGCGGGCTGTGACGAGGCAAAGGAGGAGCTCCAGGAGATCATCGAGTTCCTGAAGGAGCCGTCGAAGTTCGGGCGTCTCGGGGGCCGGCTCCCGAAGGGGGCGCTCGTCGTGGGCCCGCCGGGCACCGGGAAGACGCTCCTGGCGAAGGCGGTGGCAGGGGAGGCGGCCCGGCCGTTCTTCTCCATGTCCGGGTCGGACTTCGTGGAGATGTTCGTCGGCGTCGGCGCCGCGCGGGTGCGCGATCTCTTCGAGCAGGGGAAGGCGCACGC
>JACQVD010000074.1 GCA_016209945.1 Gemmatimonadota bacterium | reverse complement strand
TAGCCGCCCAGGTGCCGCCGCCCGAGGTCGCCGATCTCAAGGCCGAGCTGGACAAGGTGGCGGAGCTCAAGGACGAAGCGATCCGCAACCAGGACTTCGAGCGGGCGGCCGAGCTGCGCGACCGCGAGCGGGAGCTCCAGGCCGAGATCCGCCGGCGCCGCGAGGAATGGGAGAAGGAGCGCCGCACCCACACGCCCACGATCACGATCGACGACGTGGCGTTCATCGTCTCCCGCTGGACGGGGATTCCGGTCTCGCGGCTCAGGGAATCCGAGACCGAGCGCCTGCTGCACATGGAAGAGGAGATACACAAGCACGTGGTGGGCCAGGAAGAGGCCATCACGGCGATCAGCCGCGCCATCCGGCGCAGCCGCGCGGGCCTCAAGGATCCGCGGCGGCCCATCGGCGCCTTCATCTTCAGCGGGCCCACGGGCGTCGGAAAGACGGAGCTGGCGCGCGCGCTCGCGCGCTTCCTCTTCACGGACGAAGACGCGCTCATCCGCGTGGACATGTCGGAGTACATGGAGAAGTTCTCCGTGTCGCGGCTCATCGGCGCGCCGCCGGGCTACGTGGGCTACGAGGACAGCGGCCAGCTCACGAAGGCCGTCCGCCGCAAGCCGTACAGCGTGGTCCTCTTCGACGAGATCGAGAAGGCGCACCCGGATGTCTTCAACATCCTGCTCCAGCTCCTGGACGAGGGGCGGCTCACGGACAACTACGGCCGCGTCATCGACTTCAAGAACACGGTCCTCATCATGACCTCGAACGTGGGCGCCCGGGAGATCACGAAGACCGCTCACCTCGGCTTCCATCAGCCGGACCCGAGAAGCACGTACGAGATGATCGCCCAGAAGGTGAAGGACGAGATCCAGAAGACGTTCAACCCGGAGTTCCTGAACCGGTTGGACGATGTGATCGTGTTCCATCCGCTCAGCCGCGACGACATCAAGCAGGTCGTCGGAATCCTCATGCAGGACATCCAGAAGCGCCTGGAGGACGAGGAGTTCAAGGTGCGGCTCACGGAGCGGGCCGTGGAGTTCCTGGTGGACCACGGCTACGACGAGACGTACGGCGCGCGGCCGCTGAAGCGCGCGCTCCAGCGCTATGTGGAAGATCCGCTGTCGGAGAAGATCCTCCTGGGTGAGGTGTCGCCGGGCGACGAGGTGGAGGTGGACGTGGCGCCCGACGGCGCGCGGCTCGATTTCCGGGTGGTGTCGCCCTCGTCCACGGCGACATGAAGGATCGGTTGTGGGCGGCTGCCCTCGCGGCCCTCGTCACCTTCGGGTCGAGGGCCGCGTCGCTGTGGGCGCAAGAGGGCGCGACGTCGGAAGGGGTCCGCGTCGAGTCCGTGCTCGTGGAGGGGAACCGCCGACAGGCGGACGCGGTCATCCTCGGCGACTTCGGGGTGCGCGCCGGTGACGTCACGAACTACCGCGTCATCCAGGCGGGGATCCGAAAGCTCTTCGCGACCGGCCAGTACTCCGATGTCGAGGTCTTCACGCGGGCCGGGGGCACGGAGCCCACCGTCCTCGTGGTCCGGGTCGAGGAGCGCCCCTTCGTGCGCGATTACGAGTTTCAGGGCCTGAAACACCTCAGCGCTCGCTCGATCCGCGACACGATCAAACTCACCGCCAACACGCCCCTGAACCCTTCGAGGATCTTCCGAGCCCGCCGCACCATCGTCGAGCGGCTGGCCCGAGAGGGGTATCCGCGGGCGACGGTGGACACGCTCATCCGTCCGCGGGGCGAGGAGGGGAGCGTCGCGGTCGTCTTCGATGTGCGGGAGGGCCGCCAGCTGGTCGTGGCGGACGTGGCGCTCGAGGGAAACGAATCCTTCGGCGACGATGAGCTCCGGGGCGCACTCAAGACGAAGGAAGAGGGCTTCTTCTGGTTCCGCCAGGGGAAGTTCGACAGCGAGGAGTACCGCAAGGACATGGAGGAGCGGCTTCCCGGGTTCTACGCCGCCCGGGGGCACATCGACTTCGACTTCCTGGGCGACTCGATCGAGGTGGACCCCGCGACCGGCAAGGCGCGTGTCCTCCTGAACGTCTCCGAAGGGCCGCGCTACCGCATCGCCGGCATCGAGGTGGAAGGGACCAAGGAGTTCCCGACGGAGGTGATCCTGGAGCGGTACCCGCGGCGTGAGCGCTCCCTCCTGGGACGCCTCCCGCTCCTCGGAGGAGGTGGCGCGCCCGGGGAGGGAGACGTGTTCGACGCCGTCGCCTGGCGCAAGGCCACGGACGCCGTGCGCACGCTCTACCGGAACAGCGGCTACCTCTACGCCCAGGTCGAGCCGATCGTCGAGCGCGTGGAGCCCACCGACTCGACGGCCGGGCCCGCCGTCAAGCTCACGTGGCGCATCATCGAGAACGACCCGGCCTACATCCACACGATCTGGATCGCGGGGAACACGAAGACGCACGAGCGCGTGATCCGCGAGCGCCTCGTCATCCTCCCCGGCGACGTGTACAGCGACGAGCGGGTCGTGCAGAGCTACCAGAGCGTGATGGGGCTCGGGTTCTTTGACCCCCTGCCGCCGCAGGAGGCGCTGGAGGTGAAGCCCACGGAGAGCGGGGACATCGACGTCACGCTCCGGGTGAAGGAGCGCCAGACGGGGAACATCAACTTCGGCGCGTCGGCCTCGCCGGCCACGGGGCTCGGCGGCTTCATCGGATACGACGACACGAACCTGTTCGGGCAGGCGAAGCAGGGGCACTTCCGCTGGCTCTTCGGGAGCCGCGCCAACGACATCGAGGTCAGCTACTCCGACCCCTCGCTCTTCGGCTCCCGGAAATCGCTCAGCCTGAGCCTGCGCAACTCCCGCGACCGGTTCAGCTCCTTCGGTCTCGGACGGCGGCGGCAGTCAGGCGGTGTCGTGCGGTACGGGACGCCGTTCCCGGGATCGCGCTGGACGCGGATCTTCGTCGGCTACTCGCTGTTCCGCGACCGGTTCGACACCCGCGCCGAGGAGATCGATATCCGGCGGCGCCAGCTCCTCAACATCGGGACGCGTAGCAGCCTGGAACTCACGCTCGCCCGCGACACGCGGAACCATCCGCTCTTCCCGACCGCGGGAACGCGCAGCTCCATCGCCCTGGAGCAGACGGGCGGGCCGATCGGCGGCGACGGGAACTACCGCAAGCTCACGTTCGAGAGCCGGTGGTACATGCCCGTCGCCCGGGTGCAGACGAGCCCCACCCAGGTGCCCATCGAGTTCACCTTCGGCCTGTCGTTGCGGGGCGGGGCGATCTTCGGGCAGAACCCCTTCTTCCTGGAACGCTTCTTCATGGGCGGTGTCCAGTACGGGGAGCCGCTGCGCGGCTACGAGGAGCTCGCCGTCACGCCCTTCGGCCACGTGCCGCGCGGAACGCCAGGCTTCAGCCAGGTGGACCGGGTGGGGGAGTCGTTCTTCGCGAGCACGCTGGAGTTCGGCGTTCGACTGAGCGGCAACTTCTACGTCAACGTCTTCCACGACGCGGGGAACGTCTGGCTCGGCCCCGACTCCTTCAACCCCACGCGCCTGTTGCGCGGCGCGGGCGTGGGCGTCAGTCTTTTGACGCCGCTGGGCCCGCTGGGCCTGGACTACGCCTACGGGTTCGACCGCCGCGACAGGGCGGGGCGGCCCGCTCCGGGCTGGAAGCTGCACTTCCGGTTCGGGCAGCTCTTCTAGCGACGAACGACGCGGAAAAGCATCAGAAACCGGACGTCCAACGCAGGAGCGATTGTGTTGAAGCACGCGATCGGATGCGTGGGTGTGTTCGTGGCACTGGCGGGGCTAGGGTCTGCGGAGCCCGCTTTCGGGCAGGCGGGAGGAACGACCCCGAAGTTCGCGTTCGTCAATGCGGAGCGGCTCCTCCGGGAGACCCCGGGCGCCTCCGAGGCCGACTCCGTCTTCCAGCGAGAGTTCGCGCAGTGGCAGGCGCAACTCAGCGCCTGGGCGGACACGCTCCAGCGGCTGATCGCGGAGTTCGACCGCCAGCAGATCACGCTGACGCCCGAGGCGAAGGAGCGCCGCCAGCAGGAGATCCGCCAGAGGCAGACGCAGTACCAGCAGCTGGAGGCGGATCTCACCCGGCGGGCGGAGCAGCGCCGCGGGGAGCTCCTCTCGCCGATCACCCGCAGGATCCTCGACATGGTGGAGCAGGTGCGGCGCGAGGGGAACTACACGGTGATCTTCACCGCACAGGCCCTCGTGGCGGCGGACACGGCCCTCGACCTGACGGACGAGGTTCTGGCGCGGCTCAAAGCCCACGCTCAGACTTCAGGCAGGAGGAACTAGCGCTGCGCCGACCCGCGGGTCCGGCGCGTGACATCCCACAGGGGGCCATCCCATGGCCTGGACCGTAGCGACGATCGCCGAGTGGGTGGAAGGCCGCGTCGAGGGCGACGCCCAACACGTGCTGCACAGGGTCGCGCCCATCGAGGACGCGGGCCCCGAGGATCTCACATTCCTTGTCCATCGGAGGTACCTGGGCTTCCTCGGCCGCTCGCGTCCTGGAGCGATCCTCGTGACCGAGGATCTGGCCGGACTGCCGGAGGGGCTCACCCTCATCCGCGTACGCGACCCGTACCTCGCCCTCACGCGCGTCCTCCCCGTCCTGTATCCCGAGCCGGAGCCGCGTCCGGGCGTGGCAGCGACCGCCGTGGTGGGTCGAGGCGCGCGCCTAGGCGTCGGGGCGCTCGTGGGGCCCTACGCCGTCATCGAAGACGACGTCCTGCTGGGAGACCGCGTGCGGGTCGGCGCGCACTCGGTCGTCGGCCGCGGCGCCGAGATCGGCGCGGACACCGAACTCAAACCGCACGTCACGGTCTACCCGGGCACGGTGATCGGCGCGCGCTGCATCCTCCACAGCGGCGCGCGTTTGGGCTGTGACGGGTTCGGCTACGTCTGGGACGGGAGCGCGCACCGGAAGGTGCCGCAGGTAGGGCGCTGCGTGATCGAGGACGACGTGGAGATCGGCGCGAACACGACGATCGACCGCGGGTCGATCGGCGAGACGCGCATCGGAACGGGCACGAAGATCGACAACCTCGTCCACATCGCGCACAACGTTCGCATGGGGCGGCACTGCGTCCTGGCTGCTCAGGTGGGGATCGCCGGGAGCGTGCGACTCGGTGACGGGGTCGCATGCGGCGGCCAGGTGGGGATCAGCGGGCACCTGGAGGTGGGAAGCGGAGCCCGGCTCGCCGCCCAGTCCGGCGTGATCGGCGATGTGCCGGCCGGCGCGACCTTCGGTGGCTATCCCGCGCGCGAGCATCGGCTCTGGATCCGCGCGATGGCCGAGGTCTACCGGCTCCCCGAGACGGTTCGCCGGCTTCAGAGGGTCGAGGCGCTCGTGAAGGGCCTGCGCCCAGGGCGCCGCGAGTCTCGCGATGCCTGAGGAGATCCCGCTTCAGCGGACGATCGGCACGCCGGTCGAGGCCGAGGGAATGGCCCTCCACACCGGCGTGCGCACGCGGGTACGGTTGCTCCCGGCGGAGCTGAACTGTGGGATCGTCTTCCGGCGTGTGGATCTTCCAGGCGCTCCCGAGATTCCCGCGCGGGTGGATCAGGTCGTGTCGGTCGATCGGGGCACGATTCTGGGCCGCGACGGCGCCCTGGTTCGCACCGTGGAACACCTCCTCGCGGCGGCCGTGGCGGGCGTTGACAACCTCGTGGTGGAACTCGACAGCCCCGAGCCGCCCGCTCTGGATGGGAGCGCCGCGCCGTTTGCGAAGCTCTTGGAGAGCGCGGGGATCTGCTCGCAGGACGCGCCCGTCAAGGTGTGGGCCGCCACAAAGCCGCTTGCGATCACGGAGGGCGAGGCCTGCTACTCGGTGGTGCCGGACGACCGATACGTCGTCTCGGCCGCCATCGAGTTCCCGCATCCCCTCATCCGTCGGCAGTTCGCCTCCTACGTCGTCGAGCCGGAGACCTTCGGCTCCGAGATCGCGCCCGCACGGACCTTCGGGTTCCTGAAGGATGCCGAGGCGCTCCGGAGCCGCGGGCTCGCGCAGGGCGCGAGCCCGCAAAACACCGTCGTCCTGACGGAGGACGGCATCCTGGAGGGCGCCCCGCTTCGCTTCCCAGACGAGTTCGTGCGCCACAAGATCCTCGACATCATGGGCGACCTCGCCCTCGTGGGCCGGCGCATCCGCGCCCACATCGTAGCCGAACGACCGGGGCACCGTGGGAACATCGCGCTCGCGCGGGCGCTGGCGGAAGAGGCGCGCCGCGCCGAGAACGACCGCATCCTCGACATCCAGCAGATCATGCAGGTCCTACCGCATCGCTACCCGTTCCTGCTCGTGGACCGCATCGTCGAGTTCGAGCCGGGGAAGCGGATCGTGGGGATCAAGAACGTCACGATCAACGAGCCGTTCTTCCAGGGTCACTTCCCGGGCCACCCTATCATGCCGGGAGTGCTCATCATCGAGGCGATGGCGCAGGTGGGAGGGATGCTCCTCATGGGGTGCGTGGACGACCCCGAGCACAAGGTCGTGTACTTCATGTCGCTGGACAACGTGAAGTTCCGGCGCCGCGTCACGCCCGGCGACCAGATTCGCTTCGAGCTGGAGATGGTCCAGCTCCGCGGGAGGACGTGCCGCATGAAGGGGGTGGGCAGGGTCGAAGGGCAGGTGGTCGCGGAAGCGGAGATGATGGCACGGCTGGTGGACCGCTGATGGCGAAAGCCGCGACGGAGCAGGGGCCGCCCGAGGCACCGGTCATCCATCCCACAGCCGTGCTGGATGCCCAGGCGGAGTTCGGGCCCGGCGTGCATATCGGTCCGTACTCCGTGATCGGTCCGAACGTGGTGATCGGGGCCCGGACTCACGTGGAGCCCCACGTGTACATCGCCCGTGACACCCAGGTGGGGGAGGACTGTGTCATCGCCAAGGGCGCCGTGCTGGGGACCGACCCCCAGGACCTCAAGTACGAGGGCGAGGAGACGAAGCTCATCGTCGGCGACCGAACGACGATCCGCGAATACGCGACCCTGAACCGCGGGACGCGCGCCTACGGGATGACGTGCGTCGGCAGCGACTGCCTCGTCATGGCGTATGCGCACGTTGCCCACGACTGCGTCATCGGCGACCATGTGATCCTCTCGAACGCGATCCAGATGGGTGGGCACGTGGGCATCGAGGACTGGGTCGTCATCGGGGGGCTCACGGCGCTGCATCAGTTCGTGCGGATCGGCGCCCATGCCATGGTGGGCGGTGCCTCCCGGGTCTCGAAGGACATTCCGCCGTACACCCGGGCCGCCGGAACCCCCTGCCGCCTCTACGGCCTCAACTCGGTGGGGCTCCAGCGGCGCGGCTTCCCCGAGGAGACCCGCCGCGAACTCAAGCGGGCCTACCGGATCCTCTTCGCGTCGGACCTCAACATCTCGCAGGCGATCGCCACGCTGCGCCAGGAGAGCCTGCCGCCGCAGGTGGAGCGGCTGGTCGCGTTCGTGGAGGCGAGCGAACGCGGTGTGACGACCTGAGGCCTGGCGTGCGCGATCGAGTCCGGATCGGCGTGGTGGGCGTCGGAAGCGTCGGCCAGCACCATGCCCGCATCCTGCGCAGCCTCCCGGATGCCGAGCTCGCGGGCGTGTTCGACAGGCGCGTCGAGCGAGCCGCCGAGATCGCCCGGAACCTCGCCGCCCGCGCGTACCCGTCCTTGGATGCCCTGCTCGCGGACGTGGACGCCGTCACGATCGCCGTCCCCACCTCCCACCATGCCAGCGTGGCCACGGCCGCCCTGGAGCGAAGGGTGGACGTCCTGATCGAGAAACCCATCACCTCGACCGTGCAGGAGGCCGACGCCCTCATCAGGCTCGCGGAGGCGGAGAGCCGGGTGATCCAGGTGGGGCACATCGAGCGGTTCAACGGGGCCGTGCGCGCGTGTGAGCAGTACCTCGACCGGCCGCTGTTCGTGCAGTCGGACAGGCTCGCGCCGTTTGTAGGTCGGGGTACGGATGTGCCTGTCGTGCTTGACCTTATGATCCACGACATCGACCTCGTTCTCAGCCTCGTCCACGACGAGGTGCGGTCGGTCGTGGCCGTGGGCGTCCCGGTGCTCACGGGCAACGTGGACATCGCGAACGCCCGGATCGAGTTCGCCAACGGGGCGGTCGCCAACATCACGGCCAGCCGGGTATCGGCGGAGCAGCAGCGAAAGATCCGGTTCTTCCAGCCGACGGGATATCTGAGCCTCGACCTGGCGCTGGGACGCGGAAAGTTCTATCGCCGCCGGATCCCGGACGCGCCGATTCAGGAAGGTTCCCCAGTCTCCCTGGCCGAGTACCTGGAGGCGGTGGAGCTCGCAGGCGATGCCCGCGAGCCGCTCCAGCTCGAGATGCAGGCGTTCGTTCGCGCCGTGAAGCGGCTCGGGCCGCCGGCGGTCACGGCGGCGGAGGGACGATCTGCTCTGGAGGTCGCGCTCAAGATCGTGGAGACCATCGAGGCGAAGCTCGCCCATGTCCCTCATCCAGCTTCGACGTGAGCGCAAGGAGATGGGGACCGGGGAGCGCCGGGGGCTGCGGACGCGCACGCTTCTGCTCCTCCTTCTGATCGTCCTCCTCGCGATCTGGTATCTGGGACGCTATGCCTGACCTGCGGGTCTTCGTTTCCGCAGGCGAGGCATCCGGGGACCTTCACGGGGCGGCGCTGGTGGAAGCGATCCGCAGGCGGCATCCCGGCGCCGAATTCTGGGGGCTGGGCGGACCCCGCATGCAGGCCGCAGGAGTGCGGCTCCTCGCGGGGCTCGAGCGCCTGGCCGTCGCGGGGCTCGTGGAAGTGGCTCGCCACCTGCCGTTCTTCTTTCGTCTCCGGCAGCGTGTCGCGGCCGAACTCGAACGTCGGCGGCCGCACGTCGTGATCCCGATCGACTACCCCGGGTTCAACCTCTGGCTCGCGAAATCTGCGCGGCGCCGCGGACTCCGCATCCTGTATTACATCGCGCCCCAGGTGTGGGCCTGGCACCGCAGTCGTGTCCGCACCCTGGCCAGGATCACCGATGCCGTCGCGGTGGTCTTCCCGTTCGAGGAGAGTCTGCTGCGCTCTGCCGGGGTTCGAGCCCGGTTCGTGGGACACCCCCTGGTGGAGCGCGCGCTCTCCTGGCCGACGCGCGGGGAGGCGCGCCGACTACTGGGGCTCGACCCGAGCGTGCCGGTCCTGGCCCTCTTCCCGGGGTCGCGCGCCACCGAGGTTCAGCGGCTCTTGGAACCGTTCCGGGAGGCGGCCTGCCTGGTGCGAGGGCGAAGATCCGAGGTGATGTGCGTCGTCGCGCGCGCGCCAGGACTGGGCGAGGCGCTTTACGAGCCGGCGGCTCCGTTTCGGGTCACCGGCGACGGCACCGCAGCCCTCTGCGCGGCCACGGCGATCCTCACGAAGCCCGGCACGACGACGGTGGAAGCCGCGCTGGCGGGGCGGCCCATGGTGATCGCGTACCGCGTCCACCCGATCACGTATGCGATCGCGCGCCGTGTGGTGAAGGTGCCCTACATCGGGATGGTAAACCTCTTGTCGGGTCGGGAGCTCGTCCCGGAATTCACCCAGGGTGCGGCCCTGCCCGCACGGTTGGCCGAGGCTCTCCACCCGCTGCTCGACGAGAACGCCGAAGAGCGCCGAGAGATGCTCGATGGGCTGGCGGCGCTCCGCACGGCGCTGGGCCCGCCGGGCGCTTCCGACCGGGCCGCAGAATTGGCCGATGAGATCCTCGCCGCCGGAGCCCGCTGAGGCTCGCGCCCGGGGGCCGGACGAGATGCGTCCCCGCGGGCGGAGGTGGGAGGACGTCCTCTGGGTCGCCGACGATCTCCCGCTGCCGCTTCGACTCGTACGGGCCGCGCTCATGCCGGTCGAGGCTCTGTACCGCTTGGCCGTTCTCGCCCGAGGCTACGCCTATGATCAGCGGTGGATGCCATCGGTCTCGGGAGCGATCCCGACTCTGGGGGTTGGGAACCTCACGGTCGGTGGGACGGGGAAAACCCCGTTTGCCGCCTGGGCCGCAGCTGAGTTGCAGCGCGCGGGGCTCAGGCCTGCCATCGCGCTGCGCGGCTACGGCGATGACGAGACGGCCGTCCACGCCGCGCTGAACCCTGGCATTCCGGTGGTGGCGGATCCCGATCGCCGACGGGCGGTGAGAACGGCGGCAGGGGCAGGCGCCGGCCTGGCCATCCTGGACGACGCGTTTCAGCATCGACGTCTCAAGGCGACGGTGAACGTTCTTCTCATCGCCGCCGAGGACTTCCACGGCGGGCGAGCCCTTCTCCCGCGCGGGCGCTGGCGGGAGCCGCTGAGCGCAGCGCGCCGAGCCGGGCTGGTCGTCGTCACGAGAAAGATCGCGTCGGCTTCCGAAGCGGAGCGCGCCGCCGCGTTGGTCGCACGCGAGGCACCGTCCGTGCCCCAGGCTCGGATCGCGCTCGCCGCCAGCGACGTGCGCGAGTATCGAGAGGGCGCTCTCGGCTCAAGCGTGGTAGAGGAATTGCTTTCGGAGAGCGCGAATGCGCGCCTCGCGCTGGCCGGGGTCGCCCGCCCCGATTCCGTGTGGGCGGGGCTTGATCACCTGGGAATCGCCGTGCCCAGGCTCGTGGCCCTGCGTGATCATCACCGCTACACGGCGGAGGAAGCGCGCGCCCTCGCCGAGGCGGCCGGCTCGGGCGTCCTCCTCACGACCCTCAAGGACGCGGTCAAGTTGGAACCCCTCCTTCCCCGGAGCGTGCGGCTGTGCGTCCTCATGCAAGAAGTCGTCTGGGAAGCAGGATGGGAAAACTGGGAGCGCTGCTGCGGCCACCTCACGCGCGCGGCCGCGCAGTTCCACGGATGATTCATGCGAGTTCTCCTTCTCGCCGTGGGACGCCCGCGCGATCGCGCGCTTGTAGCCGCGATCCGCGCGTACGAGGCCCGAATCACCCACCACTTCCGGTTCCAGGCCGTGGAGGTTCGCGACGCCGCGGCCACGGTGCCGGACGAGCGGGCACGGGAAGAGGAGGCCGCCGCGCTCTTGCACGCCATCCCCGAGGGGTTCCAGATGGTTGCGCTCGATCCTCGGGGCGTGGCCTGGAGCTCCGAGGAGCTCGCCGAGTTCCTGGGCGACCTGGCGCTGCACGGCCATCCCGGCGTCGCCTTCGCGCTGGGCGGGCCCCGGGGCCTGGGAGAGTCGCTCTTGAGGCGCGCCGATCGCCGGTGGGCCCTCTCCAGGCTGACGCTGCCCCACGAGCTGGCCCGGCTCGTGCTCGTCGAACAGCTGTACCGCGCGGGGACGATCCTGCGGGGCGTGCCCTATCACAGGTAGCGGAGAGGGCGAGGAGGCTCACGTGATCGACGGTTTGGACGTCCAAATCCTCCCGCTGGACGGGACGCCGATCGTGGAGGCCTACCGCGAGAAGTTCCCCCAGGTTGCGCAGTTTTTCCCGGCCGGCCCGCCCGATAGGCTCGAGACATTCAAGCGCTCGGCAGAGCGGGCACGCGAGCGGACGCCCGACGACGTGTACCGCGCTCTCGGCGAGCTGCTCCAGCCTGCCGGCGCCGCCGTCGCTCGCGTCCAGCGCGTCGTGCGCGAAAAGGGCGTCGTCGTCACGACGGGCCAGCAACCGGGGCTCTTCACGGGGCCCCTCTACAGCGTCTACAAAGCCCTCACCGCCGCTCGGCTGGCCGACGTGCTGGAAGAGCGACTGGGGCTGCCCGTCGTCGCCGCCTTCTGGGTCGCTTCGGAGGACCACGACCGTGAAGAGGTGAACCATGTGCACGTGATCGACCTGGACAACCGGCTCCGCAGGATCCAGGTGGAGTTCGATGGTGTTCCCGCGAGGGGCTCGCCGCCTCTCTTCCGCCTTCGTTTCGGATCGGGCGTCGGCGATGCGGTCGCCGCCCTCGACACGGCGACTCCCGATTCGGAGTTCAAACCGGAGGTGCTCGGCTCCCTCGCCAAGTCGTACAGGCCCGGTGCGGGTGTCGCAGCGGCCTTCGCCGAAGCCCTCGCGGACATCACCCGGTCTCTCGGCTTGTGTCTCGTCGAGGCATCGCACCCGTCGCTCAAAAGGCTCTCGGCGCCAATTCTCGAACGCGAGTGGGTCCACCGGCGCCCGATTGGCGAGCGGCTGGCGGCGTGGGCAGCGGAGATCGAAGCGCAGGGATACGACCTCCAGGTCCCGATCGAGCTCGACGCGACCAACCTGTTCGTGGAAGGCGCACACGGTCGAGAGCGCTTGCTGACGGGCCCGCACGGGCAGGGCCGCTTGCGACACAGCGAGACCGCCGTAGACGAGGCGGAGTTCCTGCGCTTTTTGAGGGAGGATCCCAGTCGGGTCACACCCAATGTGCTGCTCCGGCCTGTCGTCGAGTCCGCCCTGTTCCCTGTGGTGGCGTATGTCGGAGGCCCGGCGGAGATCGCCTATTTCGCGCAGCTCCCGCCGCTCTTCGAGGCGCACGGAGTCCCGATCCCGCCGGTGGTCCCGCGCGCCAGTGTGCGGCTTCTGGAGGCGCGGATCGGGAAGGTGCTCGAGAAGTACAACGTGAGCCCCGCTGATCTGGCGGCCGGCGCCGAGCTCGCAGCACGGCGCGCCGCCCGGGGACAGCTCCCGGAGCGTATCGCCTCGGCGCTCGAGTCGCTGCGATCCGCCACCGCCTCCGGGCTCGACGCGGTACGCCGTGCGGTGATCGCCTTGGATCCCACCCTCGAGGGCGCGGCCGGGCGCGCCGAGAGCACGGTCGAGAAAGCAATTCGGGAGCTGGAGTCGAAGGTGACGACCAGTGCGCAACGCCAGAACGAGCTTCTCCTCACCCAGCTCCAGAAGGCGGCGGTTCACCTCTTCCCGCAGGGAAGGCCGCAGGAGCGCGGGCTGAATATCTACCCCTACCTCGTGCGCTACGGGCGCGACCTCATCCCGACCCTCGCCGAGCGGATCCTTGTCCGCGTCGAATAACCGTCTGACCGCGACGCGCCGGCCCGAATCGCGCTCCGCGTTCCTCGTCGGGGCGGGTATTCTCCTGAGTCGCGTCACGGGGTTCGTCCGCGACGCCGTGTTCGCCTTCTTCTTCGGGACAGGCGTCGCGGCCGACGCGTACGCGGCGGCCCTCAGGATCCCCAACATCCTCCGCAACCTGCTCGGGGAAGGCACCCTCTCAGCGTCCTTCGTCCCGGTGTACAGTGCTCTCCTCGAGCGGGGCGAGCGCGCGGGTGCCCGGCGGCTCGCGGGAACGCTCTGGGCGCTGCTGACGCTCGCGGCCACAGGCCTCTCCGCGATCGGGATCGTCACCGCACCGTGGCTCACCGTGCTCATCGTGCCCGGCTGGGAACGCGACGCCACGGAACTGACCGTGCGGCTCGTCCGGATCCTCTTCCCCATGTCGGGTTTCATGATCCTCGGCGCGTGGTGCCTGGGGATCCTGAGCAGCCATCGGAGGTTCTTCCTGGCGTATGCCGCTCCTGTGCTCTGGAACCTGGCCCAGGTGGCCGGGCTCCTCGTAGCGGCGGCGCTCGGGTGGTCTTCCCTCGTTTTCGTCCTGGCGTGGTCCACTCTCCTTGGGGGGTTCCTCCAGTTCGCCGTTCAGCTTCCGCGGGCGAGACGACTGCTGGAAGGCATGCCCTGGAACGTGGACTGGCGCGAGCGCGCCCCGCGGACCGTCCTCCGCAACTTCGTCCCCGTCGTCGGCTCCGCCGGGGTCTTTCAGATCTCGAGCTTTCTCGACATCACGCTGGCGAGCTTCGCCGCCCACGGTGCCGTGTCCGCGCTCTACTATGCCCAGCGGCTCTACTACCTCCCGCTGAGCCTCTTCGGCATCGCCGTCGCGGCGGCAGCGCTGCCCGAGATGTCACGCGACATCGAGGCGCAGGCGCGCGACGTCGTCCGGGAGCGTCTTGCGGGCGGCTTCCGGCAGATCCTCTTCTTCGTGCTCCCCTCGGCGGCGGCGTTCGTTGCCTTCGGCGAGCTCATGGTCGCCACGCTGTTCGAGCGTGGCGACTTCGGGCCGGCGAGCACGTTCGTCGTGTATGTCGTGCTGGTGGCGTACGCGTTCGGGCTCGTGGCGGCCTCGTCCGTGAAGCTCTTCGCGTCCGGGTTCCACGCGATGCTCGACAC
>JACQVD010000078.1 GCA_016209945.1 Gemmatimonadota bacterium | reverse complement strand
GGTAGGACACGACCGACTGCGGAAGCTCCCCACCCCCCCCACCCCCCCCACCCCCCTTCGCCTCGAGAAGCCGGACCGCCTCCGCGAGCCCGGACTCGGAGCTCAGATGCACGTAGAACTCCGAGCGGTTGCACGTGGAGAGGAGCGCGGCCTCCGAAACCCCGCAGTCCGCCAGGACCGCTGCGAGGGCGCTGCGCACGTCGCGGTCACGGAACGTGAGCCGCTCCCGCACCTCAATCGGTGCGGTCACGTGGCTCAGTCCGATCAGTGCCAGGCCCATCCTCGTCGCGACCCCTCGATCTACAGGAAGAGACGTGCCTGCGGTGCGTTCAACTTCAGCACGACGTATGCCAGAAGGACCGCCCCAAAGCCCACAACGCTCAACCAGGCGCTCCTCCGACCGGCCCAACCCCGGCCCGCCCGCACCCCCAGCGCCGCCACGAAGATGACCCAGGTCAGCACGCCCCAAACGACCTGCGCCGGGTTCCACCGCGCGCTCGGACCGAAGCTCATGCTCCACACCCACCCGACGAGGAGCCCGAGCGTCAGCGCGGCGAAACCCAGCAGAAGAGCCCGTCCGTTGATGCGGTCGAGCGTCTCGAGGTCGGGGAAGAACTGAAAGACCGCGCCGAACCGCTTCCGCTTGAGCTGACGGAACTGAAGCAGGTACATGAGCGACGCCGCGGCGGCTACAACGAGCCCCGTGTACCCGATGAAACTGAGAACGATGTGAAGGAGGAGCCAGGGAGCGCGGAACGCCGGCGGTTCACCGGCGGGCTCGATCCCGAGCGCCGAACCGAGACCCAGGAGTAGCGCCGCGACCGGCGCGAGAAAAAGACCGACGGCACCGCCGGCACGCAGGGCTGTGAGCAGGGCAAGCGCGAGCGCCAGCAGGAGCGAAAGCGTGGCCAGCGAGGGAGCGAGGCCGACGAGCGGCGGGTGGCCGAAGTGCCTCGTGTACAGAACCGTCGCCGTCCCGTGAAGCCCCACGCCCACCAGGACCCAGGGAGCCCCCCACACGGGCGATCCCGGCCATGAGCGGGCGAACCCCACCCAGTACCGGCCGCTCGCCCCGACATACGCGGCCAGGGACGCCAGGTACGCGATCCTCATCGCCGGGCCAATATACAGGCGCCCTCCCCACCGGGAAGGGCGCCTCCGAAGGACGTGCAGGGCCTCGGCCTACGGCATCTTTCGGATCAGCCGCACCAGGAGGCCGCGCTTCAGAGCCGCATGGCGCTGTGTCACGATCCGGAGCGTGGCCGTTCTCTCGGTCGTGCGGACCACACGCCCGGTCGCGATCTGCTCCTCCGGATACGCCAACCCGGCGCGACCTTCCCGCTCTCCGAGGTAGATCTCGAACTCGTCCCCTTCGGCGACGCCGTCGCGGCGCCCGAGATCGATGAACACGATGTCCTCGCCCGACGGGAGCGGCTGCGGGTCGAGCATGGCGACCACGTGACCCTGCGGACCCGTCTCCACGTCCTGCGGGAAGACGCCGGGCTCCATGGCGAACGGCTGCGCGCGCGCCGCCCAATCCCCCACCAGGACACGCCCGTACGCCTCCACGAGCACGGCGGTCGCGACGTCTCGACCGACCGCGACCACCGTTGCGAGACCGGTGGGCCGCACCACCACTCCCCACGGATGAACCTCCTCCCCCACGCGGAAGAGCAGGTAGCGCTCGCCCTCGACGACCGGCGTATCGCCCGGGAAGCTCATGGTAAACCGGTCGTACACGCCGGCGCTGGGCGGCAGTTCCAGGCGGACCCCGCTCGGCTGGATGAGCTCGAGCACGCGACCCGTCGGCTCCAGTTCGTCGAGCGGTGCGAGCCAGCCGCTCCGCTGGAAATCGCCCTCCGACACCGCTGTCGCCGGCACCTCCGCCACCGGTTGATAGACGAGACGGCCCTCCCGCTCGGCGGCGGTTCGCCCTGCGAAGATCGTCAGCGTTTCCTGGACGGCGCGCTCCTGCACCACAGGGGCTGCGGCAGGTGCCTCGGGCGGTGCCTCGGCCGGCGCCACCGCCACCGTCTCCGCTGGCGCCGGCAGCCGCAGAACCTCTTCCGGGTAGATCCAGTGCGGATCCTCGACCACCGCCGTGTTGAGGCGGTAGAGCTCGGGCCACAGGAACGGATCGTTGATGTACATGCGCGCCAGGTCCCACAGCGTGTCGCCGGGTTTCACGACGTGCACGCGTTCAGGCTGTCTCTGTTGTGGTTCCTGGCTTCGCGCGGGCGAGATCGGGAAGGTCAGACCGAGCAGACCCGTCGCCACCCCGAGGGCACATCGCAAGCTAGAACGGGAGATCGTCGTTCTCTTCGATCGCCTCAGCCGGGAAGTCCTCATAGGATTGTTCCTCACCCCCACCAGTGGATGCCGGCGCGCCCCGCGCCGCATACGGCTCCGCCGCGGCAACGTCGCCGCGTCCGCCCAACATCACGAGATCACGGGCGATGATCTCCGTCGTGTAGCGGGTCTGCCCGTCCTGACCCTGCCACTGACGGTACTCGATCCGCCCCTCCACGTACACCCTGTCGCCCTTCCGCAGGTACTTCTCCACGATCTCTGCGAGGTTGTTCCAGGCGATCACGCGATGCCACTCCGTCTTCTCCTGGGTGGCGCCGCTGCGGTCCGCCCACCGCCGGTTCGTCGCCACCGAGAGCGTCGCCACACGGGTCCCTCCCGGGGTCGTCCGAATGTCCGGATCCGCACCCAGGTTGCCCACGATGATCGCCTTGTTCACGCTGCGGGACATGAAAAAACCCTCCCCTCGAGGTTGGCGTCGAACTGCCAAATTGACGCCACAGACCATAATAGATTTGCGTCAAAGCATTGTCAACGAAAACCCGTGAAACGCCTGTCGTGCGGCGGCCCGCGCGGTTCCCGTGATGACGCGCGCCCTCTATCTCAGGTGGAAGCACATCAACTGTGCGTCCTCCACGGGTCGCTGATAGTAGCGCGGCCGGATGCCGACGGGTACGAACCCGCGGGAGCGATACAGCGCCTCCGCCGCCGCGTTGCTGACCCGCACTTCCAGGAAGAGCCGCCGTGCGCCGCGGAGCCGCGCCTGCCCGATCGCGGCGTCGAGCAAGTGCCCGCCGACGCCGCGGCGCCGCCACTCAGGCGCCACGGCCAGGTTTCCGAGCTCCGCGTCATCGGCGGCGTACCACACGATCGCGTACCCGGCCACGCCGGCTGCCATGCCCGCGACGAGCATGTCCACGTCGTTGCGGGGGAGGAGGCGGCGAAAGCTCTCGCGGGTCCACGGACACGTGAACGAGACGTTCTCGATCGCGTAGACCTGATCGAGGTCGCTGTGCTGCATCCGCCGGATCGCAGCGTCACTGAGCGAACTGGCGGGGTCGTACGCCTGCGTCGCGCACATAGAGGGGCTCCCACGTGTTCGGGTCGCGCACCCGGCCGAGATCCGGCCAGCGTGCCCGCAGCCACAGAAGCGCCGATGCCCGGGGCCAGGCCGGCGGCCCTGGAGCCACCTGCACTCCGAGTTCTTCCAACTGGGTCCGATAGGCGCCTGCGCCGTCGCCGACCCAGCGCGCCGACTTTTTCAGATCCTTCGAACGCTCCACCAGTTCCGGGATGGTGAAGGCCGCCGGTGCCAGGACCTCCCTCACCTCATCCCCGCGGAACTCGTAGCAGGCGGCGTACACCTCACCACGCCGCGCGTCGAGGAGCGCGCAGATCGGCTGCCCATCGGCCGACACGCTCGCCGCGAGCGCGAGCAGGCTGGGGTAGCCGTAGAGGGTCGCGCCCGCCCCCGTGCACCAGCCCTTCGCGATCGAGACCGCGGTACGCACGCCCGTGAAGGAGCCGGGACCCGCTCCCACGACGACCTCGCGAATCTCGTGCGGCGCCACACCGGCGACGGTCAGGGCGAAGTCCACCGCCGGCATCACGACCTGCGAGTGGATGCCCTCGATGTCGAGGTTGACTTCCGCGAGCGCCCGATCGCCGCGGCCCACGGCCGCGCTACCGACCCGCGTCGAGGTGTCCAGTGCCAGCCGTGCGGTCATGCGGGCGCCGGCAGATCGCGCACGGAGCCGACGGCCACGGCCCGGACGCGGCGAAGCATGGGGTCGGCCACGTGCTCCAGCGTGAGGTCCCAGCGGTCCGGAGGCTGCCTCCCGCCCGCGCGATCCGCCCACTCCACCAATACCACGGCATCCGCCGCCTCCAGCTCACGCCATCCCAGGCCGTGCAACTCGTCGGGCCGCTCGATGCGATAGAGATCGGCATGGACGACCGGAAAGCTCCGAGGCGAGCGGTACACGCCTAACAGGGTGAATCCCGGAGATGGGAGGGTACCTCCTACGCCAGCCCCCTCGCACACCGCCCGGGCGAAGACACTCTTCCCGGCTCCCAGCGGCCCGTGCAGCGAGATCCACAGCGGCGGAGAAGCCTGTGCGCCGATCGCGCGTCCCCACCGAACAAGAGCGGCTTCGGTGAGGTCCATGGGGCCGATCTCGCGACGCACCCGTTACTCGAAGCTCTTGGCGCGCAGGGCCGCCAGGCGCGTGCGGCTCTCGCGCCGCCCGCCCTTGCGAGTCTCGATCTCCGCCCGGATCTCGAAGATCTGATCGCGCAGCTCGGCCGCCAGCTCGAAATCCATGCGGGCGGCCGCCTCCTGCATCTCCCGCTCGAGTTCCGCCAGCAGCCCTTCGGGCGACAGCGGGCCCAGGCGCGCGACCCGCTCGGCGCCGCGCTTCGCCGGTGTCGTCCGGGCGTCGGCCACGGATGTCGTCAACCGCACCTGCTCCACCGACTTCCGGATCGAGCGCGGGACGATGCCATGCCGTCGGTTGTGCTCCTCCTGGATCGCGCGCCGGCGGCGCGTCTCGTCGAGCGCTCTCCGCATCGAGCCCGTGACGCGATCCGCATACAGGATCACCTTGCCGCGCTCGTTCCGCGCGGCTCGGCCCGCCGTCTGGATCAGCGCCTTGTCGGAGCGCAGGTAGCCCTCCTTGTCCGCGTCGAGCACCCCGACGAGCGACACCTCGGGGAGATCGAGCCCCTCCCGCAACAGGTTGATCCCCACCAGAACATCGAAGACGCCGAGCCGCAGCTCGCGCAGGATCTCCACGCGCTCGATGGCGTCGATGTCCGAGTGCATGTAGCGCACCCGGATGCCCACGCTCCGCAGGTACTCGGTCAGGTCCTCCGCCATCCGCTTCGTGAGCGTGGTCACGAGCACCCGCTCGCCGCGGGCCGCCCGCTCGCGGATCTCCGCGATGAGATCGTCCACCTGGCCGCGGACCGGGCGCACCTCCATCTCAGGATCGACGAGCCCGGTGGGACGGATGATCTGCTCGACGACGACGCCCCGGCATTTCGCCAGCTCGTCGTCGCCCGGAGTCGCCGACACGAAGACCACCCGGGGGACGAGGGCCTCCCACTCGTCGAGCCGCAGCGGCCGGTTGTCGAGCGCCGACGGGAGCCGGAACCCATAGTCCACGAGCGTCTGCTTGCGAGAGCGGTCCCCCTCGTACATCCCCTGGAGCTGCGGCATCGTCACGTGCGACTCGTCCACGATGACGAGGTGGTCCTGGGGGAAGTAGTCGAGGAGGCACGTCGGACGTTCGCCCGGCCGCCGGCCCGAGAGGTGCCGGCTGTAGTTCTCGATCCCCGGACACCATCCGACCTCGCGCAGCATTTCGAGATCGTAGCGGGTGCGGTGCTCGAGCCGCTGCGCTTCCAGGAGCTTCCCCTCCGCGCGCAGCTCCTTGAGCCGCTCCCCCAGCTCCTGCCCGATCGCCTGGATCGCCCGTCGGAGCGTCGGTCGCTGGATGACGTAGTGGTGCGCCGGATACACAACGGCGCGGGGCAGCTCCGTGATCACGCGCCCCGTCACCGGATCGACCTTGGCGAGACGATCGATCCGGTCACCCCAGAGCTCCACCCGCAGCGCCCGCTCCTCGTATGCGGGGAAGATCTCGACCACGTCGCCCCGCACCCGGAACGTTCCGCGGACGAACTCGTAGTCGTTCCGGGCGTACTGCATCTCCACGAGCGCCGCGAGGATCGCCTCCCGATCGATCTCGCGCCCCACCTCTAGGCTGAGCAGCATCTCCCGGTACTCCCGGGGATTGCCCAGGCCGTAGATGCAGGAGACCGAGGCCACCACGACCACATCCTCGCGTTCCATGAGCGACGAGGTCGCCCGCAGGCGCAGCCGGTCGATGTCGTCGTTGATGGATGCGTCCTTCGCGATGTACGTGTCCGTCGCCGGGAGGTACGCCTCAGGCTGGTAGTAGTCGTAGTAGGAGATGAAGTACTCCACGGCGTTCCGGGGGAAGAATTGCTTCAACTCGCCGTAGAGCTGGGCGGCGAGCGTCTTGTTGTGGCTCATGACGAGGGTGGGCCGGCCCCACTCCGCGACCACGCTGGCCATCGTGACGGTCTTCCCGGAGCCGGTGACGCCCATGAGGGTCTGGTAGCGGTCTCGCCGCTCCAGCCCTTCCAGCAATTCCCGCATCGCCCTCGGCTGGCTTCCGGTGGGCGCGAAGGGCAGCTGAAGATCGAACGGGGCCCGCCGTGTCATCGCCGGGAAGCCCTCGAGGCTAGACAACGCCCTGCCACTCGGCGAGGTACGCCTCCAGCCGGCTCAGGCTCTTCTCCCAGCCCTCCGCGCACCCGTCGTAGTAGCGGTCCCACCACGGGCCTTCGCCGAACCCTCCTTGTCGGACCGTGACTCTGGTGCCGTTTCCGCCGACCGATTCGAGCTCCACGCCCCAGGCCATCGGGCCGTACACATCCCCGTCCGGAGGGTAGTCATAGACGTTGAACAGCCAGAATCGGTGGCCCGGCTCGTAGCGCTCGAAGACCCCAGCCGTGACGTAGTGTTCCGGACCGCCCCAGCGCCCCCACTCGAGAGCGTACACGCCCCCCTTGCGCGGCGCCACGACCGCCCGGTCGCAGAACCAGCGCGTGAGCCGCTCGGGATCCACCCAGGCCTCGAACACGGCCCGGGGATGCGCGGGCACGACCACCGCTCGAACGACCTCCCGAGACGCCATGCGCTCTCGCGTCCCTCCGTGAGTCCCCCGGCTCCGCCGGGCGCCGGCCTATTCCGCGGAAAGATCGCTTTCTGCCAGGCTCTCGCGCCGCTCCACGCTCACCATCCCCTTCACCTTCCGCACGGCGTTCACGACCTTCGTCAGGTGGTCAAGGTCCTCGACCTCCACGACGAAGTTGCCACGCATCCCGCCCTCCACGGCCTTGATGTCGGCGGATTGAATGTTCGTGCCGGTCTGCGTGATGGCCGTGGCGATGTCGGAGAGCAGGCCACGTCGGTCCGTCCCCTCCATGACGATGCGAACCAGAAAGCGCTCTCCCCGGTGTGTCCGCCAGTCGATCTCCACGCGGCGCTCGGGATGCGCGGAGAGGCTCAACACGTTGGGGCAGTCCGTCCGGTGGATGGAGACGCCGCGTCCCCGCGTGATGTAGCCGATGACGTCATCGCCGGGAACCGGCTGGCAGCACTGGGAATAGCGGACCATGACATTGTCCATCCCCTGGATCCGCACCGCCCGCGGGCCGCCCTTGAGCCGGTCCACGATCCTCTCGAAGGTCGTCGGCTTCGCCTCGTCGGCGATGGGCACCTCGGGCCAGATCTGCTTCAGCACCTGCGACGGCCCCACGTCGCCGCGCCCGAGCGCCGCGTAGAGGTGGTCCACGTCCGGGTAGGAGAGGGCGAGGGCGGCGTTCCGGAGTTCCTCTTCCGTCGCCTTTCGCCGCCGGCGCCGCAGCTCGCGCTCCAGGAACTCCTTCCCGAGCGCGACGCCCGCGGTGAACTCCTGCTTCGCGATCCACTGCCGGATCTTCTGCCGCGCGCGCGCCGTCTTCACGAAGCCCAACCAGTCGCGGCTCGGGGTCTGCTTGGGGTCCGTGAGGATCTCCACCGTGTCCCCGCTCTGGAGCTCCCTGGAAAGCGGCACGAGCCGGCCGTCCACCCGCGCGCCCGCGCAGTGGACGCCGATCGCCGTGTGGACCGCGAACGCGAAATCGATCGGCGTCGCCCCCCTCGGGAGCTGCTTCACGTCTCCCTTGGGCGTGAAGACGAAGATCTCGTCCTGGCAGAGATCGATCCGGAGGAACTCCATGAACTCCTCGGGCTCGCTCGCCTCCTGCTGCCACTCCAGCACCTGGCGCAGCCAGGCCAGCTTCTCGTCCACCTCGCTGGGCGGGCCGCTCACGTCTTCCTTGTACCGCCAGTGCGCGGCGATCCCGTACTCCGCCGTCCGATGCATGTCGCGGGTGCGAATCTGCATCTCGTACAACCGGCCGCCGGGTCCGAAGATCGTGGTGTGGAGCGACCGGTACATGTTCGACTTCGGGGTCGCGATGTAGTCGTGGAAGCGTTCGGTCAGCGGCGTCCACTTGTTGTGGATGACGCCCAGCGCATGGTAGCAGTCGCGGACGGTCTCCGTGATCACGCGGATCGCCATGAGGTCGTAGATCTCCTCATACGGCTTTCCGCGCCTCTGCATCTTCTTGTAGATGGACCAGAGGTGCTTCGGTCGCCCAACCACCTCGCAGGGGATCCCGGCCTTCTGGAGCTCCTCCGTGAGCGGCTCCACGAGCCGGGCGATGAGCTCCTCGCGCTCCTTCCGCTTGTCGTGGATCTTCTTGGCGAGCTTTCGGTACTCGTCCGGCTCCAGGTGCTTGAAGGCGAGGTCTTCCAGCTCCCACCGGATCTTCGCCATCCCGAGGCGGTGGGCGAGCGGCGCGTAGATCTCCTGGGTCTCCAGGGCGATCCGGCGGCGCTTCGTCTCGGGGAGCGCTTCGAGCGTGCCCATGTTGTGCACGCGGTCGGCGAGCTTGATGATGATGACGCGGGCATCCTGCGCCATCGACAGCAGCAGCTTGCGGTAGTTCTCCGCCTGCTGCTCCGTCGTGGACTTGAACTGGAACTTGCCGATCTTGGTGAGCCCGTCCACGATCGTCGCCACGGTGTCACCGAACTCCGCCCGCACGTGCTCCACGGTGACGTCGGTGTCCTCCAGGACATCGTGCAGGAGCGCAGACGCGATGGAGGCGGTGTCCAGCTGAAGCTCGGCCAGGATCTTGGCGACCTCGATGCAGTGCTGGACGTAGTCTTCGCCGGAGCGGCGTCGCTGACCCTCGTGGGCCTGGCGGGAGAAGCGGAGCGCGCGCGCGAGGACCCCTAGCTCGAGCCGGTCGCGGATCGGCTCGAGGGCAGCGACCAGGTCGGCGGGCAGGGGCTCCGCCGGTGCCCGCAGGGACGCGTCGATGTCGTGGGCGGCCACCCAAAACCTCCCAGGGCGCGCGGACTCAGCGACCTCACCGCACAGGGTTCCGAACGATCGCTTGCTCGGCCGTTCACGGCCTACCGCTCCAGCTCGCGAAGGAGGCCGGCGTCCAGAAAACTAATATACCGCCCGTTTCCCACAATCACGTGGTCCCGCACCGGGATCCCGAGCACCCGGCCCGCCTCGCACATCTGCCGCGTCACCTCGCGGTCGGCGGCCGATGGCGTAGGATCGCCGCTCGGGTGGTTGTGCACGAGCACGACCGATGCCGCGGCTTCCACGAGCGCGGGCGCGAACACCTCCCGGGGATGGACGACCGACGCGTCGAGGATCCCACGGCTCACCATCACCTCGCGGATCACCGCGTTCTGGGTGTTCAGGAGCAGCACGTGGAACTCCTCCTGGCGCAGATCGCGGAGTCGGAGCTCAAACCGCATGTACACGTCCCGCGGAGACACGATCCGCTCGCTCTCCGGTCGAGTCTCCTTCACCGCCCGGCGCCCGAGCTCGAGAGCGGCCTGGACCGTCACCGCCCGGGCCGCTCCAACCCCAGGCACAGCCTCCAGCTGCGCGACGGGCACCGCGGCGAGCCTCCGCAGCGACCGATCGAACCGCTCGTAGAGATCCTCGGCCACCTGCAACGCGGACCTGCGGGCCGACCCGGTACCGAAGATGATCGCCAGGAGTTCCGGGGTGCGCAGCGCCGCGGGCCCGAGCCCTCGGAGCCGCTCCCGCGGCCGCTCGGTCGAGGGCCACTCCTTGATGGCCTGGACCGGTGTCTCGTTCATGCGTGAGGCACCCGGCGGGAGACGAGCCCCAGCGTCCCGACCCAGAGCGCCCCGCAGTACGCCAGCGGCCACGCGGATCGCCCGAGAGCCGCCCGGAGGTCGCCCCGCTGGAGCGCCTCCCGCACCTGCCCCAGCGAGTCCAGGGGGGGCAGCAGCACGCGGCCAAGGGCGTGCAGCCACCCCGGGATGTCCGCAAAGAATCCCACGTTCCACACCGCTCCCAGGAGCAGGATCACAACGGCAAGATCCGAATCGCGCTCGGAACCCGCTGCGGAAAGAAACGCCACGAGTGACACGGCAAGAGCGATCCCGACCGCCTCGGCCGGGAGCGCGCGTAGGAAGATGCCATCCGGCGACCCGAACCTGAGCGCGAGGGTTCCCAGGAGGCTCCACAGACAGACGAGCGCGAGTACGAAGACCGTATCGAGCACGAGTCGGGTCAGGACGAACCGCGCCGCGGTCTGCCCTTTCTGGAGCCACCACACGATGTACCCGTCTCTCCACGCGTCATCGGCGAGCCCCTTGGAGACCAAGAGCGCAGCGAGAAACGAGCCGAGGAGGAACGTCCGCCGCACCGCCGCCGCCCACTCCGTGCCGCCGCCCATACCGGCGAGAGCGAACGCCGCCGCGGGCACCACCAACACGAGAAAGGCCAAACCGAACGGGCCGGGCCTGTGGAAGAGCCAGCGGCTCCAGCTCCACCGCCAAGCCGCGCACCAGCTCGATCGCCAGGGGCTCCCAGACACGCGGGTCACGCGTGCCGCCGCTCGCCCGCCTGCCAGGGTCGCTCTGCGAACCAGGCATCCAGGGAGCCCGGCCCCTTGGCACTCAACTCCTCCCGAGTGAGATGGGCGCGAACACGGCCTTCCCACAGGAGCAACACCTCGTCCGCCAGACGCTGCACCTCGTCGAGCTGGTGCGACGAGACGAGCACGAGTCGCCCATCCGCGCGCCAACCGGCGACGCGCTCGCGCAGGTCATGGATGGCGATCGGGTCCAGACCGTTCGTGGGCTCGTCCAGCACCAGGAAGGGCGGGCGCCCGAGCTCTACAAGGGCCAACGCGACGCGCTTCTGGAAACCACGGGAGAGGTTGCCGATTCGCTCGCGACGCACTCCCTCGATCGCCGTCCAGCGGATGACCTCCTCCACGGCGTCGGCGGAGCGGTCCCGCCGCAGGCTCGCGACGGTCCTGAGAAAAGACTCCACGCGCGCGTAGGCGGGGAGCGCCATGCGCTCCGGGAGGTAGCCGATGCCGTGACGCCTGCGGTAGCTCACCGGGTCGAGACCGGCCACCGTGACGGCGCCCGCGGAGGGCGCAAGGAAACCGGCCACACACCGGAGCAGCGTGGTCTTCCCCGCCCCGTTGGGACCCACGAGTCCCACGACCGGGCCGGCCGCGTCGAATTCGACCCCGCGGAGCGCCGGCCTTCCCTTCCGCCACCGCACGCCGTACCGGCAGACGAGGTCCTTCGCCTCCACCCTCACGGCAAGCTCAGGGAGGAGTCAACCTCACACCTCACCGCCTGTCCCCGCTCCCTTCGCGCCGGTGCGCGTAGAGGCGTACCCGAGCCTCGCGCTCGTCCACGAGGTATAGGATTCCTCCGTCCGGCGAGACCGCGATGTGAGTGGCCGGTTCCGGCGCGACGTAGCGCGTCACCTTCCCGTCCCGGGGATCCAGGATGTCCACCCCCACTCGACGGGGCCGGCCCTCGTTCCGATCCGGAGTGAGGGCCGTGAGGATGTAGGCTCGGCCCAGCGCGTCGGTGGCGATGTCCAGAGACACGGGATCGAACGGGATCGCCGCGCGGCCCGCCGGCGTGAGCATCGCCTGAGACGGCACGAAATCCGGCGCGATCCTGCGCCAGTCGAACGGGACGTGCCGGCCAATCCATCGCGAGGCACGCGTTTCACTGGAGAAGACCTCGACCACGGGGTCGTTCAGGCGGGCCAGCCAAATCCGGCGGCCATCCGGGGTGCCTGCGGGGAGCACGAAGTTCGCGACGTAGTCGGCAAAAGGCGTCTTGCTCGGCTGCCGCTCGCCGAGCCGATAGCGAGTCTCACCCTGGAGATCAAGGACCCGGAGCAGCGGCGGTCGCGTCCTCCCATCCGGCGGCACCAGGCTCCACTCCGGGCTGTTCGCCAGGATCAGCACGTCCGCTCCGAGCGAAGCGAGCACCTCCTCTCCCTCTGTGGGCCACGACCCCAGCACGCTGCCATCCTCGGTCATGCGCACCACCCGTCGGAGTCCGGAGTCGAGCACGATGACCTCGCCGGCGATGACTTCGAAGTCCTGGATGCGTTGGAACTCGCCCGGGCCCCTGCCCGTGCCTCCCAGCGTCGTGATCGGCGTGCCAAAGGCATCGAATACTTTCACGCTGCGGTCAGCGATGTCGGCGACGTACACGCGACCGCCGCTGTCCGTTCGAATGGCCGAGGGATGGAGGAGGCCCGCCCACGCCGTTGCCCCCGCATCCGGGAGCGGCGTCAACCGGGGCAGCGAGCGCAGATCCCGATCGCGGGCGCAGCCGAGCCAGGCCAGTCCCCACAGCGCCGCCGTGCCGACGGCGAGCAGGTGAACCCCTCTTCCGCGGCAACGCGAATGCGATCCGCGCTTCACGCGTCAAACCTCACAGTCGTTCACGCGCACGATCGCCACGTCGCCAGGTTCACGTCTTGAATGGGAAGGGCGGCCAGGCGCGGGACCGGGATACGCGGTGTCGTACCTCCCGGTCCCCCTGCCCTGACCAGTTGGGTCCAGGCGCCCGGCCTCAGAGGAGCATGCAGCGGATGATGTAGCACCAGCCCCGGATCGCGACCGTGAACGGGTCGCCGCCCGGGAAGTCGCTGTTGCAGCTGCCGATGCACTCCTGAGTCGGCTTGCCTTCCTCCTGAGGCTCGTCCTGGACGACCGCGGTGTTCGCCGGTACGGCGGTGCCGCCCAGCAGGCCCAGCGCCAACAGCACGGGGATGAGCTTCCTGCGCATCACGACCTCCTGTGGTTTGGGGTCCCATTCCAGCGTGACCACTGCGCAGGCGTGCGGCGGCGCGGCCGTGCTCAAAGCGGCCCGCGCCCTCCCTCCGGCCGGGCCTCCAGCGGCCGCACGGGGGCACGAGAGAGTTCCTCGGCTGGTGGCGGGACCACCCAGCCCTCACCCCATCCGCTCCGCGTGCTTCGGGGCCTCGCTCCAGCCCCGAACGCGCTCCCGCCTCGCAGCGTCGGGGCTAAGACTAAGGCCGCGGCTTCAACACAGCGTCAACGGCCAGCATCCTGCTGTGATCGGCGCGGGGTGCGGACAACCTCGAGTAGGGAGAGACGGAACGAGGCTGGAGTCGGAGAGCCAGCAGGCGCGGGTTCGCCTCCGGCCCTATCTCACGTGCCGGCTCCGTGACACTTCTTGTACTTCTTCCCGGAGCCACAGGGGCAGGGATCGTTGCGCCCCACTTTCTGGACCGTGACCGGCTTCCGCTTGACCTCGCCGCCGTGGCTCGTGGGGAGCCGACGGATCGCCGCCGCGGCGGCGTCCGCCCTCGCCGCCGCCTGTGAGATCACATCGGCGCCCCCGGGCACGAGCGGGCCCCGCCGCGCCAGGGCCGCCGGCGCGGCGGCCGCGGCGAGGATCTCCTCCTCCGGCTCGGAGGCGAGCCCGCGCTGCGGCGCCTCCAGCGTGGGGCCGCTCAACGCGCTCACCCGGAGCGGGCGCGGCGGCGGTGGCGGCTCGGCGATCTGCGTCTTGAAGAGCCGGTCCGCCACCGTGTTCTGGATGTCGCGCATGAGGTCAACGAACATCTCGTACGCCTCGCGCTTGTACTCGATGAGCGGGTCCTTCTGGCCCCACGCCCGGTAGTAGATCCCCGCCTTTAGCTGATCGAGGTCGTAGAGGTGGTCCTTCCACTTCTCGTCGATCGTCCAGAGGACGAGCCACGAGAGCACCCGCTCCGTGTGCTCGCCGAAGGACTCCAGCTTGCGCTTGGAAGCGGCCCGGGCTTCCTCGAGGCAGTAGCTCTCCACCGCGTCGCGCTCGTCCCACCCAGACGCCTGCCCGTCGCCCTCGGCCGGCAGCCGCGGACAGTGGATGAAGAAGTCGAGGAGGAGGCGGTTCCGCAGGCCGGCGAGGTCCCACTCGTCCGGCGCGGCATCGGCCGGGCAGTACTCGTCTCTGCGCGACTGAACCGCGTGCGTGATCATCTCCCAGACTTCGCCCTTGAGGTCCTCGCCGCCCTCGAGCGCGAAGAGCCGGAGGTCGTAGATCACCTCCCGCTGCTGGTTCATCACATCGTCGTATTCCAGCAGCCGCTTGCGCGCGTCGAAGTTCTGCATCTCCACGCGCTTCTGCGCGCGCTCGATGGACTTCGTGACCAGCGGGTGCGTGATCACCTCGCCCTCCTGCGCGCCCATCTTGTCCATGAGCCCCGCGATCCGCTGCGAGCCGAAGAGCCGCATGAGGTCGTCTTCCAGCGACAGGAAGAAGCGCGAGGCCCCCGGGTCGCCCTGCCGGCCGGAGCGACCGCGCAGCTGCCGGTCGATCCGGCGCGCCTCGTGCCGCTCGGTCCCCAGGATCTGGAGCCCGCAGGGCGGATCGTCGTAGCACCCGAGGGCGCGGATCTCCTCCTCCGTGAGGTCGGGCTCCTCCTGCACCTGCCCGAAGGCGGGGAGCCGGGACTGGATCCCGCAGACTTTGCAGCGCTTGACGCCCGGGCCGAGTTTGATGTCGGTCCCGCGACCCGCCATGTTCGTCGCGATCGTGACGGCACCCGGCATCCCCGCGTGCGCGACGATCTCCGCTTCCCGCTCGTGCTGCTTCGCGTTCAGCACGTTATGGGCCGTTCCCCGGCGCCTCAGCATCTTCGAGATGAGCTCCGAGGTCTCCACGTTCGTCGTGCCCACGAGGATGGGGAGGTTCCTCCCGTGGAGCCGCTCGATCTCGGCGAGGAGCGCGTTGTACTTCTCGCGCTTCGTCTTGTAGACGAGATCGTCCTCGTCGATGCGGCGGACGGGCCGGTTCGTCGGGATGACGACCACCTCGAGCCCGTAGATCTGGTGGAACTCGGCCTCTTCCGTCTCCGCGGTCCCCGTCATCCCGGCCAGCTTGTCGTAGAGCCGGAAGTAGTTCTGGATCGTGATGGTGGCGAGCGTCTGCGTCTCGCCCCGGACCGTCACCGCCTCCTTCCCCTCCACGGCCTGGTGCAGCCCGTCGGACCAGCGGCGGCCGGGCATCTTCCGTCCCGTGAACTCGTCCACGATGACGACCTGCCCGTTCTCCACCACGTAGTCCACGTCCTTCTCGAAGAGTGTGTACGCCTTCAGGAGGTTGTGGATGATGTGGATCTTCTCGTTCTTCTCCGCGTACTCGCGTTCGAGGGCGGCGATGCGGCCCCGCTTCTCGTCCAGGGAGAGCGACTCGTCGTGCTCGATCCGGTGCACCGCCTCTGAGAGGTCGGGGACGATGAAGGCCTGATGGTCGTTCGGGGAGAGAAGATCGAGCCCCTGGTCGCTGACGTGGACCGTGTGCCCCTTCTCGTCCATCGTGTAGAGGACGAGCTCCTCCAGCTCGTGCAGGCGCTTGTCGCGCATGTAGTCCGCCTCCACCCGCTGGAGGAGCTTCTTCACCCCCGGCTCCTGGAGAAGCTTCATGAGCCGGTTGTGCTTGGGCATCCCCCGCTGCGCCGCCAGGAGCTTCTCCCCGGCCTCGTACTCCTTGTCGGCCTCGCCGGCCTCCTCGGCCTCCTCGGCCTCCCGCAGGAGCGTCTCCGCCTCCGCCACGAGCTCGTTCACGATTCGGGTTTGACGCCGCGCGAGCTCGGCGACCATCGCGTTGTACTCCCGGTACTTCTTGTTGTCCTCGTCGCCCACGGGCCCGCTGATGATGAGCGGCGTTCGCGCCTCGTCGATGAGGATGGAGTCCACCTCGTCGATGATCGCGAAGTGGTGGCCGCGCTGGACCCGATCCTCGAGACGCAGGACCATGTTGTCGCGCAGGTAGTCGAACCCGAACTCGTTGTTCGTCCCGTAGGCGACGTCGCAGAGGTAGGCGGCGCGGCGCTCGCGGCTCCCGGGCTCCGCCGCGTCGATGCAGCCCACGGTGAGCGCCAGGAAGTCGAACACGACGCCCATCCACTCGGCGTCGCGCTTCGCCAGGTAGTCGTTCACCGTGACGAGGTGCACGCCCTTCCCCGGGAGGGCGTTCAGGTAGAGGGGGAGCGTCGCCACGAGCGTCTTCCCCTCGCCGGTGGCCATTTCCGCGATCTTCCCCTGGTGGAGCACGATGCCGCCGATGAGCTGCACATCGTACGGCACCATGTCCCACACCATCCTCTGACCGCGGACGACGATCTCCTTTCCCAGGAGGCGGCGACACGCCTCGCGCACCGTCGCGTACGCCTCGGGAAGGAGCTCGTCCAAGACGTCCTGGGTCTCCCGGTAGAGCGCCTCCTCGACGTTCCGCAGTCGCACCGCCAGCGACTCCCGCTCGCTCGCGTCCTCGGTCCGCTTCTTCGTCTCCTTGAGCTCGGCGATCTGGGATTCCAGGGAGCCCGCCCGCTCCCGGATGACGGCCCGGAACTTCTCGGTCTGGGCGCGAAGCTCGGCGTCTGTGAAGGTCCGCAGGCGCGCCTCGTGCCGGAAAATCTCCTGCACGAGCGGCTGGATCTTCTTCACATCGCGCTCGAACTTGGTTCCGAAGAGCTTTGTGGCGACGGCCTTCAGCATGCTCGGTTGACCTCGCGGAGCCCTTGCCTCCCCGCGCGGCGAATCCCGGGACGCGTGCCCGCGGTTCCCCTCCTACGTATTATATTTCTACTTGTAGAGCCCCTGCTGCACGATGATCTCATACACCCGTTCTGGCACGAGATACCGGAAGGGCTTCCCTTCGCGCGCCCGCCGGCGGATCTCCGTGCTGGAGATATCCACGCGCGTGACGGCCACCTTCCGATACGCCACCTGCACCGCCGGGCGCAGGGCCTGGGCCTCCTCGCCGCCGCGGGTCAGGATCGTGAAGTGCGCCAGCTTCGCGATCGTCTCCGGCTCCCGCCAGGTGTGAAACTCCGACACGACGTCCGCCCCGACGAGAAAGAAGAATTCCGTCTCGGGGTCCGCCTCGTGCAAGATACGGAGCGTGTCTACGGAAAACGACGGACCCGGCCGCCGCAGCTCCACGTCCAGGCATTCGAACCGATCGTTTCCGGCGATGGCCGCCCCCATCATCGCGCGGCGAGTCTCCGCGGACGCCACCACACGCCCCTGCTTCAGCGGGTGCGCGCCCGCCGGGATGAACCAGACGGCGTCGAGCCCCAGCGCGTCCGTCGCGTCCTCCGCGACGATCAGGTGACCGATGTGCGGCGGATCGAAGGTGCCGCCGAAGAGCCCCACGCGCCGAGCCATCCGGCCGGCCCCCCGCCTCCCTAGCCCCCGCTCGCTGTCGAGGCCGGCGCGAGGGACCGCGCCTCCGGCGAATTCGGGAATTCGCGAAGCAGCCGGTCGCGCGCTCCCGCGGCCTCGTCCTCGTACCCGATGCGCCGATACGCCCGGTACAGGTGGTAGAGCGCCGCCGGCACGACCTCCGCCTCGGGGTACTGCTTCAGCAACTCGTTGAAGTAGAGGATCGCCGAGTCGTACCCCTCTCGCTGAAAGTAGTACAGACCGTTCAAATACATCTTCCGGGCCAGCTTGTTCCGCAGTTCCGCGACCTTCGCCTCCGCCTCGGGCACGAGCGGGCTCTGGGGGTACAGGAGCCTCAGGGCCCTGCACTCCGCGATCGCCTGCTCCGTGTACCCCTGGTCGAGCTCCGCACGCGGCGACAGCCTGCCGTAGGCCAGGCAGGCCCGGTAGCGGGCGTCGTCCGCGAGATGGATCGTCGGTCGTGTCTGGGCCAGTTTGAGGAACTCGGAAGCCGCCGTCAGGTAGGCCCCGTCCTGGAAATACGTCTCGGCCAGTAGGAACTGGGCGCTGTCGGCCTTCGCGTGCGTCGGTGCCGAGAAGACCAGTCGCTCGAAGGCGGTTCGCGCCTGCAACCAGCGCTCGCGCGCGAAGAGCTGTTTCCCGCGCTCAAAGAGCTCCTCCGGCGTGAGATCCGGGGGGAGCTCCTTGGGGCACCCCAGCGAGGACCCGAGCCCGGCGACGAGAACCAAAGTCTCGAAGGTGCGCCACCTCATCGCCGGAAACGGATCGCCCGAATCCGGTCCTCCGCGTGCCAGACGAGGCGCCCCGTGCGGCTGGGATTCAACTCGAGCACCTTCTGATACGCGAGCAACGCCTCCTCATACCGTCCCAAACCGTACAGGATCTCCCCTCGATGGAACCACGCCTCGTCCAGCACCGCGCGGGGCATCCCGTAGCCGATCACGAGATCCAGGTGTTCCAGAGCCTCGGCGGGCCGGCCGAGCGTGCGCGCCTCCTCCGCCAGCCGGTAGGCGCAACCGCCCGCGTACCACCGCGCTTCCCGTGCCTGCTCGCCGCGCGCGCCGCCAACCCCTGGCGTTCGGCGCGCCCCGCGCGCCCGGCCCCCGGAAAGGTACTGCTGAAAGTACTCCAGCGCGGCCCGGCAGTCGCCCAGCGCCTCGTACGTTCGCGCCAGGGCATACCCGAGCGAGCTCCTCTCGGCGGCGGGCGCCTCCGCCTCTGTCTGCGCCACAAGCAGAAACGGGAGCGCGCGCTGGTGGTCGCCGAGCCGGTGGTAATGCTCGGCGAGCGGACGAACGAGATCCTCCGGAACAGCACCGGGGCGGATCGCCTGCAGCTGCTCCAGGAGCCGCGCCATCTTCGGCACGTCCCCGCGGGCGAGCGCGCGCCGCGCCATCTGCACGAGATCGGCGATCGCCTGGTCCGCGTACGAGGAGTCGGCCGCGAGAAGCCGGGCGTAGAACTCGACCGCCTCTTCCAGGCGATCCAGTTTCGCGTATCCGTGGGCCAGCCGGAGGAGGATCTCCGGCTCGGGCCCGCGCACTCGCAGCGCGACCTGGTATTCGGCGAGGGCGGCTTCGGTCCTCCCCGCTCCCTGCAGCCGGTCGCCCCACTTCAGATGGTCGCGGAGATCGCCCCGACACGCGCCGGCCACGAGGAGAATCGAGGCGAAGGCCCGGAAGCTCCTCAGGACGACCCCTCCGCCCGCTGGCGGCCCAACATCTTGAGAAACGCGCGCGCCCTCGAGTGGTCGGGCTTCCTCTCGAGGCAGAGGCGCCACTCGCGGGCGGCGGACTCCTCATCGCCCCACCGGTAGTGGATGAGCCCGAGGTTGACGCGCGCCTCGGCGTACTCCGGATTCTGCGCCAGGACCGCCTCCAGCTCGGTGCGCGCCGCTTCCAAATCTCCCGCCTCGATGAGCGCCCGGGCGAGTTTGTTGCGCAGATCGACAAAATCGGGCCGCAACTGCGTGGCCGCGCGGTACTGCGTGATCGCCTCCGACCGTCCGCCGACCTCCAGGTAGAGATCCCCGAGCTCCGCGTGCACATTGGCCAGGCGTGCGGCCGCCGTCTTCGGGTACGGCAGCCCGCGCCGATCCTCGCTCTCCCACGCCCGCCGGAAGGCCTCCTGGGCCTCGTCGAAGCGACCGAGCTCGTTCAGGACGATCGCCCGATTGAGGTGCGCCTCCACGTACCCCGGGTTCAGCTCCACGGCTCGCGTGAACTCCGCCACTGCCGCCTCCAACTCGCCCGCCAGGCTCAGGCCGATCCCGAGCAGGTTGCGGACATCTGCGTACTTCGGCTCCCGGGCGCCCGCCTCCCTCAGCGCGGCGATCGCCCCGACCACATCGTTGCGCGCGAGGCACTCCTTCCCGCGCGCGATGAGCTGCTCCGTGGGGACGCTGGCCACGGAAGCGAACCTAGACCCGGACCCGCGGTTCGGCAACCGACGACGCCGGGGTCCGCCCTCGCCGACGCACGAACCGGCGAAGGAGCCCGTACTTGAGGATGCACCAGAGGGCGCGCACGCCGTCCTGCCAGTGGATCTTCTTTCCCTCGCTGTACGTGCGCCCGCGGTAGGAGATCCCCACCTCGTACACCCGCCAGCCTCCCAGGCCCACCTTCGCCGTGATCTCGGGCTCGAAGCCGAACCGGTCCTCCTCGATCTCGATCCCCTGGATCACCTCGCGGCGGAACATCTTGTAGCACGTCTCCATGTCCGTGAGGTTCAGGTTCGTCAGCATGTTGGAGCAGAGGGTGAGAAACCTGTTCCCCACGTAGTGCCAGAAGTAGAGCACCCTCTGGAGCTCCGTCGTCCGGAAGCGGGACCCGTACACGACATCGGCGACGCCCTCCTCGATGGGCGCGAGGAGCTTCAGGTATTCCCGCGGATCGTATTCGAGGTCAGCGTCCTGGACGACGACCGCACCGCCCGTCGCCCGGGCGATCCCTGCGCGGATCGCCGCGCCCTTGCCGCGGTTCACCGGCTGCAGGATCAGCCGATCGATCTCGCCGCGCGCGTATATCGCCTCCAGAACCGCGCGCGTTCCGTCCGTGGAGGCGTCGTCCACCACGATGATCTCTTTCTCCACGGGCGCGGCCCGCACGCGCCGCACGATCTCCTCGATCGTCAGCCGCTCGTTGTACACCGGGATCACCACGGCCAGTTTCATCGTCCCGCCCGCCGATCGGATTCCTCGGTGATGTCGCCCACGATCTGCCGGAAGTAGGCGACCGTCTGCCGCAGCCCCTCCTCCAGCGAGACCCGCGGCTCCCAGCCGAGTACGCGACGCGCCAGCGAGATGTCGGGGCGCCGCACCTTCGGATCGTCCTCCGGCAGCGGCCGGTGCTCGATCGGCACGTGCGCACCGGTCGCCTCCCGCACGAGTTCCGCGAGCTCCAGCACCGTGTGCTCGTCCGGATTCCCCAGATTCACGGGCCCCACGTGGTCGCTCTCGAACAGGCGCAGGATGCCGTCCAGCATGTCCTCCACGTAGCAGAACGAGCGCGTCTGCCGACCGTCGCCGTAGACCGTGAGCGGCTCGCCGCGCAGCGCCTGGACGATGAAGTTCGAGACGACCCGCCCGTCGTTGGGCCGCATCCGGGGGCCGTACGTATTGAAGATCCGCGCGATGCGCGTCTCCAGGCCATGCACCCGGTGGTACGCCATGGTGAGCGCCTCGGCGAACCGCTTGGCTTCGTCGTAGACGCCCCGGGGACCCACCGGGTTCACATGACCCCAGTAGGTTTCCGGCTGTGGATGCACCGCAGGATCGCCGTAGACCTCGGAGGTCGAGGCGAGGAGGAAGCGGGCGCCTTTCGCCCGCGCGAGGCCCAGCGCCTTGTGGGTGCCCAGGGCACCGACCTTCAGCGTCTGGATGGGGAGGGCGAGATAGTCCCCCGGGCTCGCCGGGGAGGCGAAGTGGAAGACGCCGTGGACCTCGCCGTCCACGGCGATGAACTCCGTGACATCCTGCTGGAGAAAGCCAAGGCGCCCGTCCCGCGCCAGCGGCTCAAGGTTGAGCCACCGGCCGGTGATGAGATTGTCGATCGCGACGACCTCGTGTCCCTGCGCGAGGAGTCGCTCGACCACATGGGACCCCAGGAACCCGGCCCCACCCGTGACTATGAATCGCACCGCACCGCCCTGCGCCCGACCGAGTGGTAGGTGAAGCCCCTGGCCTCCATGCGCTCCGGATCGTACAGGTTCCTGCCGTCGAAGACGACCGGATCCTTCAGCAGCGTCTTCATCCGCTGGAAGTCCGGGCGCCGATATTCGAGCCACTCCGTCATGATGACGAGCGCCTCCGCGCCCTCCAGCGCGTCGTAGGCGCGCGGGCAGTACGTGACCCGATCGCCGAAGATCTGCCGCGCATTCGCCAGCGCCTGCGGGTCGTGGACCCGCAGCACGGCACCGCGCTCCAGGAGACCCCCGACGGTCACGATGGAGGGCGCTTCCCGTAAGTCATCGGTCTCGGGCTTGAACGACAGGCCCCAGATCGCGAAGAGGCGTCCCCGGAGCGCCTGGCGCCCGAAGTGCGCATCGATCTTCTCGAGGAGCACGCGCTTCTGCGCCTCGTTCACCGCCTCCAGCGCTCTCACGATCTTGAGCTCGCACCCGAGTTCCGCGCCCGCGCGGACGAGCGCGCGTACGTCCTTCGGGAAGCAAGAGCCACCGTAGCCCACCCCCGGGAAGAGGAAGCTCGGGCCGATCCGGCGGTCGGTCCCCAGGCCGTACCGCACGAGATCCACGTCCGCGCCGACCCGCTCGCAGAGCTGCGCGACCTCGTTCATGAAGCTGATCCGCGTGGCGAGCATGGCGTTCGCGGCGTACTTCGTCAGCTCCGCGCTCGCGAGATCCATGAACACGATCGGGTTCCCCGTCCGGACGAAGGGCGCGTACAGCTCGCGGAGGATCTCCTTGGCGTGCTCGGATTCCGTCCCGATCACGACCCGATCCGGCTTCATGAAGTCCTCGACCGCCGCCCCTTCCTTCAGGAACTCCGGGTTGGAACAGATGTGGACGCGGTGGCGCGTGTGGAGCTCGATCGCCTCGCGCACCCGCTGCGCTGTGCCCACCGGGACCGTGCTCTTGGTGAGCACGACCTTTTCGCCGTTCATGGCCTTGCCGATCTCCTCGGCCACGGCCAGCACATGCTGGAGATCCGCGGAGCCGTCCTCGTGGGGAGGCGTCCCGACCGCGATGAAGATCACGGTGGACGCGCGGGCCGCCTCGGCCACGGAGGTGGTGAACCGCAGCCGCCCGGTCGCCAGGTTGCGTCGCAGCAGGGGCTCGAGGCCCGGCTCGTAGATCGGGATGTCACCTGCGCTGAGCTTCCGGATCTTCTCCGGGTCGATGTCCGCGCAGACGACATCGTTCCCGGTCTCGGCGAGGCACGCGCCGACGACCAGGCCGACGTACCCCGTCCCGATGACCCCCACGTTCATCTGCGCACCCCCGCGTCGAGGGACTCCTCAGCCCGAGCATGCTGCAACAGGTCGTGCAACGTCTTCCGCAGCGGGATCTCCGCACGCCAGCCCGTCGCGGCTTCAAGGGCTCTCGGGCTGCCGTAGAACTCCGGCACGTCCGCCGGACGGAGCCGTGAGGGGTCCACCCGGCACTCCACCTCGATCCCGGCGATCTGGGCCAGCAACCCCAGGAGCTCCCGGATCGACACGGACACGCCGCTACAGACGTTGTAGACCGCGCCGGGCTCCCCGCGTTCGACCAGAAGCTTGTAAGCGCGCACCACATCCCGGACGTCGCTGAAGTCGCGCCGCACCTCCACGTTTCCCACGACGATGGCGCCCCGGCGTCCCGCCCGCGCGAGGCGCGCGACCTGGTCGGCCAGCTCCGCCGCGACGAAGGGCGGCCGCTGTCCGGGGCCAGTGTGGTTGAAACTCCGCGTCACGACCACCCGGCACCCCCACGCCCGGTGGCACTGCAATGCCAAAAGCTCCTGTACCGCCTTCGACACCGCGTAGGGGCTGAGCGGCTTCAGCGGCGCGTCCTCCGTGAGCGGGAGCCGCTCCTCCGCGCTCGCGCCGTACACCTCCGCCGAGCCCGTGATCACGATCTTCGGGTCCGAGAATCCACTGCGGAGAGCGTCCGCCAGCGACTCGAGAAGCCAGAGGGTACCGATGGCGTTGACCCGAAAGGCGACCGCCGCGTCGGACCACGAACGCGCGACCGACGTGACCGCGGCGAGATGGTACACCTCCGACACGCGGTGCCCGAGCACGACGCTTCTCACGCTCTCCCGGTCTTCCAGGTCGAAGGGAACCCAGGCGACCCTGGCCGCGTCTTCCGGGGAGAGCGTCGTGAGCCGCGGCGGCAAGCCCTTCACGGCGCCCACGACCTCGCGGCCGGTCGCCAGAAGGTGGGCGATCAGATGTTGCCCCGCGAAACCGTCCGCGCCCGTGACGAGGCTCAAGACAGGCACCGGACTAGGCCCGACCCGATCCCTACGTGGCGCCCGCGCGAAGTCGCGCGAGATCCGCGTCCACCATCATGCGGACCAGGTCTTCGAACGTCACCTTGGGTGCCCACCCGAGCAAGCGGCGCGCCTTCGACGCGTCCGCCACGAGGTGTTCCACCTCCGCGGGCCGGAAGAAGTGCTCATCCTGAACCGTGTACTGGCGCCAGTCGAGATCGAGGTGCCCGAAGGCGAGTTCCACGAGCTCGCGCACGCTGTGGCTCATTCCCGTGCCGACCACGAAGTCCTCCGGCTTTGCCTGCTGGAGCATGAGCCGGATCGCCTCCACGTAGTCCCCGGCGAAGCCCCAATCGCGGTGCACGTCGAGGTTGCCGAGCCGCAGCTCCTTGGCAAGCCCGAGCTTGATGCGCGCGGCGCCATCCGTGACCTTGCGGGTGACGAACTCGAGGCCGCGGCGCGGCGATTCGTGGTTGAACAGGATGCCGCTCACGGCGAAGAGCCCGTAGCTCTCCCGGTAGTTGACGGTGATGAAGTGGCCGTAGACCTTCGCCACCCCGTACGGCGACCTCGGATAGAACGGCGTCTGCTCGTTCTGCGGGCTCTCCCGGACTTTGCCGAACATCTCCGAGCTGGAAGCCTGGTAGAAGCGGATCTCCGGGTCCACGAGCCGGATCCCCTCCAGCATCCGCGTGACCCCCAGACCCGTCGCTTCCGCCGTCAGCACGGGCTGCGACCACGAGGCCGGTACGAACGACTGCGCCGCCAGATTGTAGACCTCGTGCGGCCGTGCCTCCCGCAGCGCCCCGATCAGGGAGTTCTGATCCAGCAGGTCGCCCGACAGGAATCGGATCCGGTGCTGGATGTGGGCGATGCGCTCGAAGTTCACGGTCGAGGTCCGGCGCAGAAGCCCGTAGACCTCGTACCCGCGGTCGAGGAGCAGCTCGGCCAGGTAGGACCCGTCCTGCCCGGTGATCCCCGTGATGAGCGCGCGCCGGGCGGTCACGAGGCGCTTTAGCGGGCTCCCCGCACACCGGAGGCCGGGGCCTCGACCGCTGCCGGCACCTCCGCGGCGGGCCGCCGCGCGCGCCGGCGGGCGAGCGCGTTGCGCGTGTCCACGATCGCGCGCGCCGCCCGGGCGACGAGATCGTAGTCCACCCGCGCATGGTCCGTCACGATCACTACGACGTCCGCCGCCGCGACGCTCTCCTCCGTCAGCTCCACCGAGCTCAGCGCCCGCTCGCCGTCGCGCAGAAGGGGCACGTACGGGTCGTGGTACTCGACGACGGCACCCCTCGCCTCCAGCAGCCGAACGATGTCGAGGGCGGGCGACTCGCGGGTGTCCTCCACCTCCGGCTTGTACGCCACGCCGAGGATCAGCACGCGCGCGCCCCGGGCCGCCATTCCTCGCTGGTTCAGCACGTCGAGCACCTTGTCCACCCAGAACTTCGGCATCTCCGAGTTGATCTCGCTGGCCAGCTCGACGAACCGCGTCTTGTAGTGCAGCGCCCGCATCCTCCAGGCGAGGTAGTGGGGGTCCACGGGGATGCAGTGACCGCCGAGCCCGGGGCCGGGGAGGAATCTCATGAAGCCGAAGGGCTTGGTGGCCGCCGCCTCGATCACCTCCCAGACGTCCACGCCCAGGCGGTCGCACACGATCGCCATCTCGTTCACCAGCGCGATGTTGACCGACCGGAACATGTTCTCCAGGAGCTTGGTGAGCTCCGCGGCCTCTGTGGAAGTCACGACCACGACCCGGTCCACGATCCGCTCGTACAGAAGCCGTGCGATGTCCGTGCACCGGGCGGTGATCCCGCCGACCACCTTGGGCGTGTTCCGGAGATTCCAGCGGGTGTTCCCGGGATCGACGCGCTCCGGGCTGAAAACGAGGAAGAAATCCTCACCCACCCTGAGCCCCGTGCTCTCGAGACGCGGCAGGAGAAGCTCGCGCGTCGTCCCGGGATACGTCGTGGACTCCAGGGCCACGAGATGTCCCGGCCGCAGCACCTGCCGCACGCGCTCGGCCGCCTCCATCAAATACGAGACGTCGGGGTCGCCGGTCTTGTTGAGCGGCGTCGGCACGCAGATGTGCAGCGCGTCCGCCACGTGAAGCCGCTCGGGGTCCGCCGCCGGCTCCAGAAGCCCGGCACCGACCCAGCGGCGCACATCCTCCGTGGGGACATCCCTCAGGTACGACTCGCCCTGCCGGAGCCGCTCGACTTTTTCGGGATCCACGTCGTAGCCGATGACGCGGTAGCCCGCCTCACAGAAGGCCGTGGCGAGCGGCAGCCCGACGTAGCCCAGGCCGAGAATCCCCATCTGGGCCGAGCCGCCGCGAATCCTCTCCGTGAGTTCGTCGTACGCCGTCATGATGGATGCACCCTAGCCCGCGCGGAGCCGGCGCGCCGCCGCCTCCGCAAAATAGGTGATGACGCAGTCCGCGCCCGCCCGCCGAATCGCCAGCAGCGACTCCAGCATGGCAGCCGTTTCGTCGATCCACCCCCGCGCCGACGCGGCCTTCAACATGCTGTACTCTCCCGACACGTGGTACGCGCAGACGGGATACCCCGTGGCCTCCTTCACCCGGCGCACGATGTCGAGATACGGGAGCGCAGGCTTCACCATGAGGATATCCGCCCCCTCCGAGATGTCGAGCCACGCTTCCCGAAGCGCCTCCTCAGCATTCGCCGGATCCATCTGATACCCCCGACGGTCGCCGAATTTCGGCGCGGATTCCGCCGCCTCACGGAAGGGGCCGTAGAAGGCCGACGCGTACTTCACCGCGTAGGACATGATGGGAACCCAGGCAAACCCCTCGGCGTCCAGCGCGGAACGGATCGCCGCCACGCGCCCGTCCATCATGTCGCTCGGCGCCACGAGGTCGGCGCCGGCCCGCGCCTGCGAAACCGCGACACGAGCCAGAACCTCCAGAGTCGCGTCGTTGTCCACCTCGCCCGACGGGGTGACGAGCCCGCAGTGTCCGTGCGTCGTGTACTCGCAGAGACAGACGTCCGACACGACGAGCAGATCGGGCGCGGCAGCCTTGATCAAGCGGACCGCGTCCTGGACGACGCCCTCCGGATCGTACGCTCCGCTCCCCCCGGGATCTTTCGATTCGGGGATGCCGAAGAGGATCACGGCGCCCACGCCGAGCTCGCGCAGGCCCTGCGCCTTCTCCGCCGCGAGGTCCGCGGAGAGCTGCTCCACCCCCGGCATCGACTCCACCGGCCTCCGCTCGGAGCGCCCCGCGATGACGAAGAGGGGCGCAATGAGGTGTTCGGGCGAGAGCTCGTTCTCGCGAACGAGACGGCGCAGCCGCTCGGTCCGGCGCAGCCGTCGGGGCCGGTAACTTGGGAAGGAGGCCCTCATCCTGCGCGAGTCCCGGAGCCGGATCGGAAGTATTCGCGGATTGCCGTCACGAGACCCGCGATCGTGTGGTCGCGGGCCTCGATGTGGACCGGGAGCCCGAGCTCGCGCGCCGTTCGCGCCGTCACAGGCCCGATGGCCGCCACCGCCGCGCCGTTGATCTCCGCGCCCACGGCCGCGACGAAGTTCCGGACCGTGGACGAGGCCGTGAACGTGATCACGTCCACGCCCCCACGCCTCAACTCCTCGCGCAGCGCTTCCACATCCCCGCGATCGGGCTCCGTGACATAGGCCACGACCCCATCCACCTCCGCCCCCAGGCTCTGGAGGCCGCGCGGCAACACGTCCCGGGCGCCGGCCGCCCGCGGGAGGAGCACCCGGCGGCCTCCCCAGGGCCCGACCTCTGCCAGGGCCGCGAGCGCCGCCTCCGCGACGTACTCCCGCGGCACGATGTCCGCGTGGATGCCCCGCGCGTTCAGCGCGGCGGCGGTCCCCGGACCGATCGCCGCGACCCGACTCGCGCCGAACGCCCGCGCGTCGCGACCCACCTCGCACAGCGCTCCCCAGAGCGCCTCGACGCCGTTCACGCTCGTACAGACCACCCAGTCGTACCTCTCCAGCGAACGTGCCGCGGCGCGCACCGCCTCGCGGTCCGGCGCCTCTCTCACCCGAAACGTCGGGAAGGCGAGTGTGGTCGCGCCCAGGTCCCGCAGCGCGCGAACCAACTCGGCCGCCTGCGCCCGCGACCGCGTGACGACCACCCGCCGCCCGAAGAGCGGTCGTTCTTCGAACCATCGGAGCGCGCGCTCCGGCGACGCCGCGGCGCCCACGACACACACGAGCGGGCCTTCCAGCCGCGCAGCCACCCCGCCGCGCCCCACATCCCCGAGCGTCGTGAAGACCGTCCGTTGAGACGGCTTCGTCGCGGACGCGACGCACGCCAGCGGCGTGTCCGATCCCACCCCCGCCTCGCGAAGGACGCGACAAAGCCCTTCCACGTTGGAGCCCCGCGTCGAGATGACGAGCGCGGGCGCACGACGAAGAAGATCGCCCCAGGCCGGCGCCGCGCCTTCCACGAGTCGATCGCCGTCCACGAGGACGGCGCACCCGGCGGCCTCACCATCGGTGACCGGAACGCCCGCGTACGCCGGCGCCGCCAAACCCATCGTGATGCCGGGCACGACCTCGAAAGGAACGCCGGCCCGGGCGAGCTCCGCCGCCTCGCGGGCGGCGCAACCCATCACGAACGGGTCGCCGGGCGAGAGGCGCACGACGACGCGATGTCGAGCCGCCGCCTGCACAAGGCGCCGGCCCCCCTCCGCCGGATCCTCTCCCCCTCCTAAGGCGACGTGCTCGGCACCCGAGGGCGTGAGGTCCAGAACCTCCGCGTCAACTCCGCGGTCGTAGAAAACGGCGTCCGCGCGCTCGAGAACCTCGCGGCCCCGCAATGTCAGGAGCGCGGGGTCACCCGGCCCCGCGCCCACGAAATAGACCGTGCCCGCGCTGGTAGACATCATCGATACCGTACTCGCGCGCGGGAATATGCCCGTACCCTCCGCACCCGTCAACCAAGGTTGACGGCGCCCCGGGGCCGGCTACATTCCCGGGCGAACGTTCTCGAACCGAGAGGCGGTATGCGTCGCTGTGTCGTCTGCGGAAAAGGTCCCAGCGTCGGGTACGAGGTGAGCCATGCCAACAACCGGACCCGCAGGCGCTGGTACCCCAACCTCCAGCGCGTGCGAGTCGTGTTGAACGGCCAGACCCGCCGGGTACGTGTGTGTACCGCGTGCCTGTCCGCGGGGAAGGTCGAGAAAGCGCGCTAGGACCCGCCGCGCCCCGAAAGACGACCGCCCCCGATCAGGGGCTTTTTGCTTCGGATCACGAACCCGACGTCCGGCCGGGGAGCGGCGGGATCAGGATCTCCAAGGAGTCGGCGAGGAAGAAGGTGGAATCCTGTGCGACATCAGCGCGTCGCGCCGGGTCCACAATCCCCCTCTGAGTCCACACGTTGAGGACGGAGTCGTTCAGGGCGTACACGGATCCCACGAGCGTCACCCAGTCCTGCATCGTCACCTGGACGCCCTGCTCGATGAGCCAGCGCTCCATCACGACGGGATAGCGAGGCCGCCCCGGCAATTCGACGGTGAAGGCCGCGCGGCCTAGTCTTTCGGCCACGAGCACGGAATCGAGACGCACGAGCCGTCCGGACCAGCGTCCCGGAGCCGCCGCGAACTCGGCGGGCGTCGCCCGGGGTGTTCCCCCGGTGGCACTCCCTCCCTCCATCATCGGCACCTCGACCTCGCGCGTCGCCCAGTAGAGGTACCCCAGCAGGGCGGCGATGCTGAGAAACGCCAACCCGGGCCACACCCAGTCGGGGAGGGATCGGCCACCTCCGCTAGCGCCCATGCCTTGGCTCCTTGAACCGTGGAGGCCCTTCTGCGCCCGCGTCCCTTTTCCTGCGAACGTTTTCCTAGGCCGCTCGATCCACGAGCTCTATGATCGCCTCTTCCGCGCCGTCGCCCACCCGAGTACCGAGCTTGACGATCCGCGTGTAGCCACCGTTGCGCCCCGCGTACCGGGGCCCGAGGCTCTCAAACAGCTTCCGGAGCACGGCGCGGTCCCGCACGTAGCGGCCGGCCAGCCGGCGGGCGTGCAGATCGCCGCGCTTCGCCCATGTGATCAGCCGCTCCACGAGCGGCCGGACCTCCTTCGCTTTCGCGGTCGTCGTGCGAGCATGCTCGTGCTCCAGCACGCTCGTGGCCAGGTTGCGCAGGAGCGCCTTCCGGTGCTCCGCCGTGCGACCGAGCGCTCGCCCCTTCTTCCGGTGCCGCACCTACGCCTCCGCTTCGCTCGGCTCCCCTTCGCCGTCCGCGCTCTCCTGCAGGAGGTAGAGCTGACCGTCCTCGCCCGTCTGGAACTTCATCCCGAAGCCGAGGCCGTGCTGCCTGAGCAGCTCTTCGACCTCTTCCAGCGACTTCCGGCCGAAGTTCTCGACCTGCAGCATCTCCTCCCGCGTTCTGCGCGCGATGTCGCCCAGCGTCCGGATGTTCCCCTTCTCCAGCGTGTTCCGTGAGCGCAGCGACAGATCGAAATCCTCGAGCGGGCGATTGATGACCTCGCGCATCCGCTCGTCCACCGGCACAAGGCGCGTGCGCCGCGGCGAGGCCTCCGGCGGCGTCGCGTCCTCAAACCGCCGGAAGTACTCCAGGTGGGTCAGAAGAAGGCCCGCGGCATACGCCACGGCGTCCGTGGGAGTGACCGCCCCGTTGGTCTCCACCGTGAGCGCGAGGCGATCGAAATCCGTCCGCTGCCCGACCCGCGTCTCCTCCACCACGAAGTTCACGCGCATCACCGGGTTGTAGATGGCATCGATGCGGATGAGATCCACCGGCATCTCCTTGCGCCGGGGATGCTGCTCCGCCAGGACGAAGCCGCGTCCCTTGTTCACCCACAGCTCCATGCGCAGAGGCTTCTCCTCGGAAAGCGCGTCCTGGAGCGTGAACAGCGCGTGATCCGGGTTGATGAGCATCACGGCCGAGTGCGGCTGGATGCGCCGCGCCGTCACGACACCCGGCTCCTGGACCGTGAGCTCCAGCTTCACCTCCTCGACCTCGTCGGTCAGCGTCAGGGCGAGCGACTTCAGGTTCTGGATGATCTGATGGACATCCTCGACCGCGCCGGGGATCGTCTGGTGCTCGTGGACGACGCCTTCCGCCCGGAAGGCCCACACCGCGGCCCCGCGGAGCGACGACAGCAGCACGCGCCGCATGGAGTTGCCCAGCGTGTGCCCGTACCCCCGCTCCAACGGCTGAAGGATGAAATCGGCCCGCCGGCCATCGGCCGAGACTTCGCCCACCTCCACCCTGGTGGGGAGAACGAGCCCGGTGAGATCCACGTCCATTGCCTAGCGACCTCCCTATCTCGAGTAGAGCTCCACAATCAGCTGCTCCTGCACGGCCAGCGGGACGTCGGCCCGTGTGGGCCGCCGGAGCATCCGCCCGGTCATCGTTTCCTTGTCCAGGGCCAGCCAGTCCGACAGCTCACGCGGCATCTCCAGGCTTTCTCTCACGAGCGGCATCTGCCGGCTCGTCTCCTTGAGCCGGATCTCCTCGCCCGCTCTGACGAGGTACGACGGGATGTCCACCGTGCGACCGCCCACGAGCACGTGGCGGTGCCGCACGAGCTGCCGCGCCGCCTTGCGCGACGACGCGAACCCCAGCCGGTACACGACGCTATCCAGGCGCGACTCCAGGGCCACGATCAAGTTTTCACCGGTGACGCCCGGCATCTGGAGCGCCCGATCGAAGAGGTTCCGGAACTGCCGCTCCGTGAGCCCATAGATCCGCTTCACCTTCTGCTTCTCGCGCAGCCGGAGTCCGTAGTCCGACTGGCGCCGGCGCCGGCCGCGCGTCAGCCCGTGCTGCCCCGGCGGGTAGTTCCGCCGCTCGATGGCGCACTTCTCCGTGAAGCAGCGTTGCCCCTTCAGGAAGAGCTTCTCCGCCTCCCGGCGGCAGAGTCTGCAAACAGGACCTGTGTATCGTGCCATACGATCGTATCTGGTCTTCGCCGGCGCCCGGGCGATCCGCAGCCGCTGGGGATGCCTCGCCCGAGAGCCGACGAGCCTTACACTCTCCTCTTCTTCGGTGGACGGCAGCCGTTGTGAGGGATCGGTGTGACGTCGCGGATCGACCGGATCTGCAGCCCGGCCGTCTGCAGGGCCTGGATCGCCGACTCGCGCCCCGAGCCCGGACCCTGCACGCGCACGTGCACGCGCTTGACGCCCAGGGCCAGCGCCTGGCGTGCGGTCTGTTCCGCGGCGACGGTCGCGGCGAACGGGGTGGACTTCTTCGACCCCTTGAAGCCCGCCCGCCCGGCGCTCCCCCACACGATCGTGTTCCCCTTCGTGTCGGTGATCGTGACGATCGTGTTGTTAAACGTCGCCTGAATGTGGGCGATGCCTTCGCTCTCGACGGCCTTCTTCTTCGCCGCGGACGGCTTCTTCGATGGCATTCCGGCCCCTCCTACTTCTTGGGCGGCGGCTTCTTCTTGCTGGCGATGGTCCGCCGCGGACCCTTCCGCGTGCGCGCGTTCGTGTGCGTCCGCTGCCCGCGCACCGGCAGGCCCTTGCGGTGGCGGATCCCCCGGTAGCAGCCGATGTCCATGAGCCGCTTGATGTTCATCGCCACCTCGGTGCGCAGCGCGCCCTCGATCTTGTGGCGCCCCTCAATCACCCGTCGCAGGCGCGCCACCTCCTCGTCCGAGAGCTTGTGCACCCGGGTGTCCGGGCTCACCCCCGCATCGGCCAGGATCCTTCGCGAGGACGACCGGCCGATCCCGTAGATGTACGTCAGCGCGATCTCGACGCGCTTGTCCCGTGGAAGATCGACGCCCGCAATTCGAGCCATGGCGATCCCGTCCCGCGCTACCCCTGCCGCTGCTTGTGGCGGGGGTTCCGCTTGCAGATGACGCGGACGACACCGCGGCGCCGCACCACCTTGCAATGTTCACAGATCCGACGTACGCTCGATCGTACCTTCACAGGGTCCTCAAAAGGGCGAAATTCACAAAACTTTTTAATGTAGCCAAAAATCCCCAGTCCTCAACCCCTACTTGTACCGATACGTGATCCGCCCCCTCGTCAGATCGTACGGCGAGAGCTCCACTTGCACTTTGTCGCCCGGGAGGATCCGGATGTAGTTCATGCGGATCTTCCCTGAGATGTGCGCCGTCATCTCGTGCCCGTTCTCCAGCCGGACCCGAAACATGGCGTTCGGCAGGGCCTCGATGACCGTGCCCGTCATCTCGATGGGTTCCTGCTTCGCCAACCTCACCCCTCCTCGAGGGCGCTGAGCACCGCCGCGCCGCGTTCCGTGATCGCCACGGTGTGCTCGAAGTGCGCCGAGAGCCCCCCGTCCGCGGTGACGATCGTCCAGTCGTCGTCGAGGGTGCGGATCCCATGGCCGCCCGCGTTCACCATGGGTTCGATCGCGATCACGAGCCCCGCCCGCAGTCGCACACCCTGTCCCCGGCGCCCGTAGTTCGGGACCTGGGGCTCCTCGTGCGGGCGCGTGCCGATCCCGTGGCCCACGAGCTCGCGAACCACGCTGAAGCCCGCCGCCTCCACCGTCTCCTGGATGGCCGCGCTGATGTCCCCGATCTGGGCCCCGGGCTGGGCAGCCTCGATCCCGCGCTGAAGGGCGAGCTTCGTCGCCTCCAGAAGCTGCCGGGCCCGCGGGCTCGGCTCGCCCACGGGAATCGTCACCGCCGCGTCCCCGTAGTAGCCGTCGAGTCGCACGCCCACGTCAATGCTGACGATGTCACCCTCCCGCAGCTCCCGCTCCGCCGTCGGGATCCCGTGCACGACCTCTTCGTTCACCGAGGTGCAGAGCGTGCACGGAAACCCGTACAGTCCTTTGAACGCGGGCTCGGCCCCGGGATGACGGAGGATGAACTCCTCCGCCCAGCGGTCCAGGTCCCCCGTCGAGACCCCGGGCTCCACTCTCCCTTCCAGAAAGCGCAGCACGCGGGCCACGACCTGACACGCTGCCCGGATCCGAGCGATCTCCGTCCGGTTGCGCAGCGTGATCATAGGCCCAGCGCCGACCGTACCCGTGCCCGCACCTCTGCCACGGAGCCGAGGCCATTCACCCGGAGGAGCCGCACGCCCTGTGCGCGGTACCACTCGACGAGCGGGGCCGTCTCCCCCTCGTACACTCGGAGTCGGCGGCGCACCGTGCCCTCGTCGTCGTCGCTCCGGCTGGCGAGTCTCGCCCCGCAGCGGTCACACACCTCGTCCTTGCGCGGCGGGTTCGTGTGCAGGTTGTACGCCGCCCCGCACGACGGGCAGACCCTCCTCGACACGAGGCGCTTGACGACCTCCGACTCGGGCACCTCCAGGTAGACGACGGCGTCGATGCGCGCCCGCCGGCTCCCCAGGAACTCCGCCAGCGCCTCGGCCTGGGCGATCGTTCGCGGGAACCCATCCAGCACGAATCCCGGGCCCGCGTCGCGGCTCAGCGCGCCCGTGACGATCCCCGTCACAATCGCGTCGGGAACGAGCTCGCCCCGCTCGATCCAGCCTTGCGCCTGACGACCCGCCGCGCTCCCTTCCCGGACCGCCTCGCGCAGGAGATCCCCGCTCACGTATCGGCCAACCCCCAGACGGCGCGCCAGGAGCTCACCCTGCGTTCCCTTGCCGGCGCCCGGAGGCCCGAGGAGAACGACCCGCATCACGCGCCGCGGCCCTCACACCCTCCTGCGACCGATGTATTTCACCCGCCCCTTCCGCATGAAGCCCTCGTAGTGTCGCAAGAGGAGGTGCTGCTGCAGCTGCTGAACCGTGTCGAGGGCCACACCGACCACGATCAGAAGCGCCGTCCCCCCGAAGAAGAAGAGCTGGATGTCGAAGAGGTCGAAGATCCAGAAGGGAAGAAGTGCTATGAGCGCGAGGAAGAGCGCGCCCGGGAACGTGATCCGCGAGAGGACATGCTCGACGTACTCCGCCGTGCGCAGCCCCGGCTTCACCCCGGGGATGAAGGCGCCCTGCTTCTTCAGGTTCTCCGCCACGTCGATCGGGTTGAAGATGATCGCCGTGTAGAAGTACGTGAAGAAGACGATCAGGACCGTGTACGTCAGATAGTAGACCCACGCCGTGGTACCCTGGGGCTGGAACCAGCGGCTGATGTCCTGGAGGAACGGCACGTTCGAGAACGCCGCCAGCGTCCCCGGGACGACGATGATCGACTGCGCAAAGATGATCGGCATGACGCCCGCCGAGTTCACCTTCAACGGGATGAACGTCTTCGTCCCTTCGCGGATCCGACCCCGGCCCACCACTTTCCGGGGGATCTGCACGGGGATCCGACGCGCCGCCATCGTCACCGCCACCACCCCGGCCACGACCCCCACCATGACCGCGAGCAGGAGGACGACCTTCAACACCGAGATCGTGCCGACCTGGAGCGCCTCCAGAGTGCGGCCCACGGCGTTCGGGAACCCCTCCAGGATCGAGAAGAAGATGAGGAGCGACATCCCGTTCCCCACGCCGCGCTCGGTGATCTGCTCGCCGAGCCACATGATGAACACGGCGCCCGCCGTGAGCGTCAGCACCGTCAGGAGGCGGAAGCCCAAGCCGGCGCCGGCCACCACGTCACCCGTCGGCGCCGGCGGCAGGCTCTCGAGATAAACGGCGAAGCCGTACCCCTGGAGCATGGAGAGGATCACCGTGGCGTAGCGGGTCCACTGCGTGAGCCGTCTCCGGCCCTCCTCGCCCTCCTTCTGCATCTTCTCGATGACGGGGAACACGGGGGCCAGCAGCTGGAACATGATGCTGGCGGAGATGTAGGGCATGATCCCGAGCGCGAAGACGGTAGCCCGCTGGAGACCGCCGCCCACGAACATGTCGTAGAGCCCGAAGAGCGTCCCCTGGAGGGCACCCTGGCTCGCTTGGAGCGCCACGACATCCACGCCCGGCGCCGTCACGTGCGCGCCCAGCCGGTACACGGCCAGGCACAGAAGCGTGAAGAAGATCTTCTCCTTAAGCTCCGGGATGCGCCAAAGATTCGGGATCGGGTTCGCCATTACGGGATGACCTCGACGGCGCCGCCCGCCGCCTCGATCTTGCGGGCGGCCGCAGCACTGAACGCGTGGGCACGCACCCGGAGCGCGCGCGTGAGTTCCCCGTCACCCAGAACCTTCACGGGCTCCCGGGCGCTCTTCACGAGCCCCGCGGCCCGCAAGACATCGGGATCGATCTCGGCGGCTCCCAGGCGCTCGAGATCCCGCACGTTCACGACCTGGTAGTCCAGGCCGAATGGGTTGCGGAACCCGCGCTTCGGGATCCGACGGGTGAGCGGCATCTGTCCGCCCTCGAAGCCCGGGTTCGTCTGGCCGCCGCTCCGCGCCTTGTGACCCTTCGCCCCGCGGCCAGCGGTCTTTCCGAGCCCGGAACCGGGACCGCGCCCCTTGCGCTTGCGGGCCTGCACGGCACCCTCGGGCGCCCTGAGCTCGTTCAGTCGCACCATGGCACGAGCTCCCCCCTCAGCTCCTCGACGCCCGGCCACGAGCCTTCACGCCAGCCGGCTCCGCGCCGCCGTTCGCGACGGGCTCCACGCGGACGAGATGGCGTACCTGGAAGATCATCCCTCGGACGGCCGGGTTGTCGGGCTTCACGACCGTCCGTTGATGCCGCAGGCCGAGCGCCGCGAGCGTCCTGCGGATCTTCTTGGGCGCACCGATCCCGCTCTTGATCTGGGTGATGAGGAGCTCAGCCACGGCGCGCCCCCGCAAACTCCCCGAGCGGCACCTCGCGCTCCCGTGCCGCCTGCTCCGGCGTCACGAGCTGTCGCAGCCCGTCCATCGTCGCCCGCACGAGATTGATGGGGTTGTTCGAGCCGAGGCTCTTCGTGAGGATGTTCTGGACCCCGGCCGCCCCGAGGACGGCGCGCACCGGGCCGCCGGCGATGACGCCCGTCCCGGGGCCGGCCGGGCGAAGGAGCACCCGCGAGGCATCGTGCGCGCCGATCACCTCGTGGGGGATCGTCCCGCCCACGAGGGGAATGGGCTGCATCCCCGTGCGCGCCTGCTCGATCGCCTTGCGCACGGCCTCCGACACCTCCTTCGCCTTGCCCAGGGCGATCCCCACGCGCCCCTGCTTGTCACCGACGGCCACGAGAGCCGTGAACGAGAAGCGGCGGCCGCCCTTCACGACCTTGGCGACGCGGTTGATGTGGATCACGTTCTCCACAAGCTCCTGCGTCCGAACCCGCCTCTCGCGCTCCCGCTCGACCCCGCGTTCCTTCGCCATGTCAGACCTTCAGTCCCCCTTCGCGGGCGCCCTCCGCGAACGCGCGCACGCGCCCGTGGTACCGGTAGCCCCCGCGGTCAAAGACGACCGTCTCGATCCCCATGGCGCGCGCCCGCTCCGCCAGCATACGCCCCGCGACATGCGCGCGGGCCGTCTTGCGGCGGTCCTCCCCGAGACGCGCCAGCAACTCCTTCGATGTCGTGCTGAACCCCGTGAGGCAGATCGCGCGCGTGTCGTCCACGAGCTGGCCTTCGATGTGCTTCGACGACCGGTAGACCACGAGCCTGGGGCGCGTGGGCGTGCCGCGCACCTTCTTCCGAACCCGCCAATGCCGCCGCCGCCGCGCGACGACGCGCGGAGCCGTCCGTTTATGGATCTTGACCGACATGGTGCGTGTCACTCGATCTCACGCTTGCGTGCCGGTCGCCGCAGCGGTCTTCCCCGCCTTGCGACGGACCTGCTCGCCCACGTAGCGAACGCCCTTCCCCTTGTACGGCTCTGGCGGCCGCAGGTTTCGGATCTCCGCCGCGACCCGCCCCACGAGCTCCTTGTCCGGCCCCAAAACCTTTACCAGCGTGGGCGACTCGACCACGATCCGCACGCCCGAGGGCGGTCGCACGTCCACGGGATGGCTGAACCCCAGATGGAATCGCACGCTCTGGCCCTTGGACTCCGCACGGTAGCCCACCCCGACGATCTCCAGGCTCTCCTCGAACCCCTTCACGACGCCCTCGATCATGTTCGCCACGAGCGTGCGCGTGAGGCCGTGCAGCGCCCGGTGTCGCGAGGAGTCCGTCGGACGCTCCACCCGCAGGACCCGATCTTCCAGCACGAATGTCATGTCCGGATGGAACTCCTTCACGAGCTCGCCCTTGGGGCCCTTCACCCGGACCCGGCGGCCGTCGACGGTGACCTCGACGCCCGGCGGGATGGGTATCGGTTTCTTGCCGATCCTCGACATGGGTGACCCGGTGTCCTCGCCTCAGTACACGATGGCCATGAGTTCGCCGCCCACGCGCGCCGCGCGCGCCTCGCGGTCGCTCAGGACGCCGCGGGACGTCGAGAGGATCGCCATCCCGAGACCGCCGCGCACCTTCGGGATGCCGTACACCTTCACGTACCGCCGCCGGCCTGGGCTGGAGACGCGCCGCAACTCGCGGATCACGGGCCTCCCCTCCGGCGTGTAGCGCAGGTAGACCCGGAGACGGCCGAAGCGGCCGTCGTCGATCACCTTGTAGTCCTGGACGAAGTGCGCGTCGGCGAGCTTCTTCACCACCTCCACCGCGAGCTTGGAGATGGGGAGATCCACGCGCCGCTGACCTGCCCGCGCGGCGTTCCGGATCCGCGTCAGCGCGTCCGCGATCGGATCGGTGACGACGCCCACCTCACCAGCTCGCCTTCTTCATGCCCGGGATCTCGCCCTTCAACGCCATCTCCCGGAAGCAGATCCGGCAGATCCCGAACTTCCGCATGTACGCCCGCGAGCGCCCGCAGCGCCAGCAACGATGCCGCGCCCGCACCGCGAACTTCGGTGCCCGCTTCGTCTTCTCGATCTGCGCCTTGCGCGCCATGAACGAACCCAGCCTCTCCTAGACCAGAACCGATTCCATCCCGCGGAACGGCACCCCCATCTCGCGCAGGAGCGCCAGCGCCTCGTCGTCCCTGCGCGCGCTTGTGGCGATGGTTACGTCCATCCCGTGGACCTGGACGACCTTGTCGTAATCCACTTCGGGGAACACGATCTGCTCTTTGATCCCGAGGGTGTAATTCCCTCGACCGTCAAAGGCGCGCGTCGAGAACCCGCGGAAATCGCGGATCCGCGGGACCGCGACGTTCAGCAACCGATCCAGAAACTCGTACATGCGCGCCCGCCGCAGCGTGACACTCACGCCGACGGGCATCCCCTCCCGCAGGTTGAACCCCGCGATCGACTTGCGCGCACGATTCACGACCGGCTTCTGGCCCGTGATCGCGGCCAGCTGCTCCACCACCGAGTCCAGGAGCTTCGGTGTGTGCGCCATCGCGCCGACCCCGGCGTTCACCACGATCTTGAGGACGCGCGGAACCTCGTGCGGATTCCGGTAGCCGAACTCCTGGAGGAGCTTCGGCCGCACCACCGTCTCGTAGTGGATCTGAAGCCTCGGCCCAACGTTGCCCGTCATGCCTTCGGTATCGGTTTCCCGCACCTCGCGCAGAGACGCTCCGCATGGCCCTCGGCGTCCCGGTGCCGGCGCGTGCGCGCGGGCCGGTCGCAGTGCGGGCAGACCGGCAGCACGTTCGAGCCATGGACCGGCGCCTCGAGACTGATGATCCCTCCCTCGGTCTGCGGGGTGGCCCGCACGTGTTTCTTCCTCAGGTTGATCCCCTCCACCACGACACGGCGCTTCTCCGGAAGGACGCGCAGCACCTTCCCACGCTGACCCCGGAAGTTCCCCGAGATCACCTGCACGAGATCCCCTTTCCGCACGTGGAGCCGCGATGCCATCTCACACGACCTCGGGCGCCAGGGAGATGATCTTCATGAACTGCTTCTCCCGGAGCTCCCGGGCCACGGGCCCGAAGATGCGCGTGCCCCGAGGGTCGCCCGCCTCGTTGATGAGGACGGCGGCGTTATCGTCGAACCGGATGTACGAGCCGTCCTTGCGCCGCTGCTCCTTCGCCGTGCGTACGACCACCGCCCGCAGCACCTCGTGCTCCTTCACGGTCCCTGTGGGCAGCGCGTCCTTGATCGTCACGACGATGACATCCCCGAGGCATGCATACCGGCGGCCCGAGCCGCCCAGCACGCGGATGCAGAGGGCGCGCTTGGCCCCGGTGTTGTCCGCGATGTTGACGACCGTCTCCTGCTGGATCATGGCTCCGCCGCGTTCACCGTCAGCGGTTCCTCGCCACGAGCCCGCTCGACGATCCGGACCACGCGCCAGCGCTTCAGCTTCGAGAGCGGCCGGGTCTCTACGATCTCGACCGTGTCACCCAGGTGCGCGTCCCGCGCCTCATCGTGGGCGTAGTACTTCGTCGCCCGCATGATCGGCTTCCCGTACAGCGGGTGCAGGGACCGCCGCTCCACCTTCACGACCACGGTCTTCGCCATCCTGTCGCTGACCACGACGCCCACGCGGCGCTTTCGTCGCCCGCGCTCCCCCGCGCGCTCCCGCGCCACGGCGCTCACGCCCCCGTCCTCCGCGAGCCGCCGGCCGCCGCCGGCTCGCGCTCCCGCTGGATCGTCCGAATCCGCGCGATCTCGCGCCGCAGGCTCCTCATCTTCCCCGGGTTGACCTCGGGATCGATCCCGGCCCGGAACCGGAGCTTGAAGAGCTCGTCCTCGAGCTCGCGGAGCTTTTCCCGGAGCTCGGCGTCGCTCATCGCCCGGATCTCTCGCGCCTTCACGAGAGCCCTCCGGCCGCGCGGCTCAGGAACCTCGTCTTGACCGGCAGCTTCGCCGACGCCAACCGCATCGCCACGAGCGCCTGGTCGTGGGGGATCCCCTCCAGCTCGAACATGACACGGCCAGGCCGCACGACGGCGACCCAGCCCTCCAGGTTCCCCTTCCCCTTCCCCATCCGCGTCTCCGCGGGCTTCCGCGTGACCGGCTTGTCGGGGAAGATGCGGATCCAGATCTTGCCGCCCCGCTTGAGGAACCGCGTCATCGCCACGCGGGCCGCCTCGATCTGCCGGTTCGTGATCCAGCCCGGCTCCAGCGCCTGCAGCCCGTAGTCGCCGAACGCGATCCGGTTACCCCGGCTCGCGATCCCCCTGGTGCGACCCTTCTGCTGCTTCCGGAACTTGATCCGCTTCGGACTTAGCATGATCCCTCAAACCCCGGTGGAGTACGTGCGCCCGCGGCGGTCCTCCACGATCTCGCCTTTGAAGATCCAGACCTTCGCGCCGATGGTGCCGTACGTCGTGCGCGCGAGCGACCGCGCGAAGTCGATGTCCGCCCGCAGCGTGTGCAGCGGAACGCGGCCCTCCAGATAGCCCTCCGCCCGGGCGATCTCCGCGCCGCCCAGCCGGCCGCTGCACTGGATACGGATTCCCTGGGCGCCCATCCGCATGGCGGCCTGCACCGCGCGCTTCATCGCGCGGCGGAAGGAGATCCGCTGCACGAGCTGGTGCGCCACGTTGTCGCCCACGAGCTGCGCGTCGAGCTCCGGCCGCTTGATCTCCTCCACGTTGATGGAGACCTCCGAGTGCGTGAGGAGCGCCAGCTCGTCCCGCAGCTTGTCCACCTCCGCGCCCTTCTTCCCGATCACGACGCCGGGTCGGCCCGTGTGGATCGTCACCACGATCCTCCCGGGCTTGCGCTCGATGTCCACGGACGAGAGCGCCGCGTGCTGCAGCCGCGTGCGCAGGTACCTGCGAACCTTCTCGTCCTCGGCCAGGAGCTCGGCGAAGCCGTTGTTCTCGGAGTACCAGCGCGACTTCCAGCTCTTGATGACACCGAGCCGGAACCCCAGAGGGTGCGTCTTCTGGCCCATCGCCTACGCCTCTCCCTTCCGGTCCACCACGATCACCACGTGGCTTGTGCGCTTCCGGATGAGCGACGCGCGGCCCATCGCCCGCGCGCGCCAGCGCTTGAGCGTCGGACCCTCGTTCACGTACGCCCGTTTCACGTACAGCTCGTCCACGTCCAGCGGCTCGCCCTCCGCCTCCGCCTTCTGCAGGGCGTTCGCCACCGCCGAGCGCAGCGCCTTCTCCATGATCCGCGACGCCTTCTTCTTCGGCTGGAACTGGAGCCACGCGTAAGCCTCGTTCACGTCCCGGCCGCGGATGCCATCCACCACGAGGCGCAGCTTCCGCGCCGACTGGCGCACGTACTTCGCGGCCGCCCGCGCCTCCATCATTCGAGCTTCGCCCGCTTGTCGGCCGACGACAGCTTGCCGCCGTGCACCCGGAAGAGCCGCGTGGGCGCGAACTCCCCGAGCTTGTGGCCGACCATGTTCTCGGTGATGTACACCGGGATGAACTTGTTCCCGTTGTGCACCGCCAGGGTGTGGCCCACGAACTCCGGTGTGATCGTGGAGCGCCGCGACCACGTCTTGATCACGCGCTTCTCACCCGTCTCGTTCATCTCCTGAATTCTCTTCAGGAGGTGCCCGTCCACGAAGGGGCCTTTCTTGAGACTCCGAGCCATGGCGACCCTTTCGCCCGCTACACGGCACCGCCCGCGGTCGCCTTCCCGCGGCGCCGCGGGCGCACGATGAGTGCCTTCGACTTCTTGTGCGGGTCCCGGGTCTTGCGCCCTTCGGGCTTCCCCCACGGGGAGCAGGCCGGCCGGCCCCCGGAGCTCTTCCCCTCCCCGCCGCCCAGAGGATGGTCCACGGGATTCATGGCCACGCCCCGCACAATCGGCCGGCGTCCGAGCCAGCGAGACCGCCCCGCCTTCCCGCTGGAGACGAGCTCGTGCTCCAGGTTCCCCACCTGCCCGATCGTGGCGTAGCACTCCGCCCGTACCTTCCGCACCTCGGTGGAGGGGAGCTTCAGGGTCACGTGCGCTCCCTCCTTGGCGACCACCTGCGCACCGCTCCCCGCCGACCGGCAGATCTGCCCGCCCTTCCCCGCGACCAGCTCGATGTTGTGAACCGTCTCGCCCAGCGGGACCTCACGCAGCGGCACGGCGTTCCCGACCTTGATGTCCGCGCCGGGCCCCGCGACCACCGTCGCGCCCACCTCGAGGCCGCGCGGATGCAGGATGTACCGCTTCTCGCCGTCGGCGTAGTGGAGGAGCGCGATCCGCGCCGACCGGTTGGGATCGTACTCGATCGCCGCGACCTTCGCCGGGATCCCGCGCTTGTCGCGCTTGAAGTCGATCCGGCGGTACGTGCGCTTGTGGCCGCCGCCGCGCCGGTACGCGGTGATGTGCCCGAAGTTGTCCCTCCCGCCACTCTTCGTGAGCGGCTCCAGGAGGCTCTTCTCCGGCTCCGCCTTCGTGATCTCGGAGAAATCCGAGACCGAGCGGAAGCGCGTTCCCGACGACGTCGGCTTGAACTTGCGAATGCCCATCGCTTGGCGAACCGCTCCTGGCCTATGCCGTCTCGAAGAGGGGGATCGACTCCCCCTCTGCCAACGTGACCACCGCCTTCTTCCACGCGGGGCGGCGACCCGGGAGCCGCGCGAACCGGGCGCGCCGCGTCTTCCCACGGTACCGCATCGTCCGGACCGACTCCACGCGCACGCTGAAGAGCGACTCCACGGCGTGCGCGATCTCGCGCTTCGTCGCCTCCGGCGTGACTTCGAACGCGTAGCGCCGCAGCGCCTCCTGCTGCGCCGTCGTCTTCTCCGTCACGATCGGCCGGCGGATCACCTCGCGTGGATCAAGCATCTCGCACCGCCGCCCGATCGACACGCCCGGCGCCCGCGGGCTCCGCCGCTGCGCCGAGCGCGCCCTCTTCCACCACGACGCCGTCGGCCCACAGGACGTCGTACGACGACTCCTGTCCGAACGGCCGAACCCGCACGTTCCGGAGGTTCCGCCCCGCGCGGACCACGTCGGGCCGGTGCCCGAGCGTGAGGATCAGCACGTTCCGCTCCTCCAGGCCCAGGCGCGCGAGCCACTGCACGAGCGCGCGCGTCTTCACCGTCTCCAGCCTCAGCGCCTCGACGACGAGGAGCGCGTTCTCCCGCGCCCGCGCGTTCAGCGCGGAGCGGCGGGCGAGGGTCTTCACCGCTTTCGGGACCTCCTCGCGCCAGTCCCGAGGCTTCGGCGGATGCACGATCCCACCGCCCCGCCAGTGCGGTGCGCGGATGGTGCCCTGGCGCGCGCGGCCCGTCCCCTTCTGGCGCCACGGCTTCCGGCCGCCGCCGCTCACCTCGGCCCTCGTCTTCGCGGACGCCGTCCCCCGGCGCTGGTTCGCCAGCGTGCCCTTCACCGCGGCGTACAGCGCCGCTTCGTGCACGACGCCGTCGAAGACCTCGCGCGGGAGCTCGCGCATCCCGTCGGCCCTGCCGTCCGCCGTGAAGTACGGGGCCTTGAGCCCTTCCGTCGCCATCGCCTCGACCCGCTACCGTTCCTTCCGAATCAGCAGCATCCCGCCCCGCGGACCCGGCACCGCACCCTTCACGAGCAGCAGGTTGCGCTCCGCGTCCACCTTCACGACCTCCAGGTGCCGCACGGTGCAGCGCTCGTTCCCCATGTGGCCGGCCATCCGCCGCCCCTTGATGACGCGCGACGGATCGGTCCCGGGCCCCACCGAGCCCGGCACCCTGATCGACGGCTGCCCGTGCGTGCCCGGGCCGCCGGCGAACCCGTGGCGCTTCACCACCCCTTGAAACCCGCGACCCTTCGACCAACCGGTCACCTTCACGCGCTCGCCCGGCTCGAAAACGCTCACCGTCACGACCTGGCCGGGCGCGGGCTCCGGTATTGCCGCCTCGGGCCCGCCAGCCGAGGCCACCGGAAACTCCCGCACGACCCGCGGCGCGTGCTCGAGCCCCGCCTTCGTCGCCTGCGCCCCGAGTGCCTTCGGCGTCCTCTTCGGCTTCCGCCGGCCGAACCCCAGGGCGACCGCGGAGTAGCCGTCCCGCTCCGCCGTCTTCACCCGGAGGACCGGACACGGACCCGCCTCGATCACCGTGACCGGGATCGAGGCGCCGTCGGGTCCGAAGACCCGCGTCATCGCGACCTTCCGTCCGATGAGGCCGCCCACCATCGCCTCAGGTGACCTTGATCTGCACGTCCACGCCCGCCGGAAGATCGAGCTTCGTCAGCGCATCGATCGTCTGCGGCCGCGAATCCAGGATGTCGATGAGCCGCTTGTGCGTGACCAGCTCGAACTGCTCCCGCGACTTCTTGTCCACGTGCGGGCTCCGCAGCACAGTCCACAGCTGCCGGCGGCTGGGGAGCGGAATGGGCCCCACCACCGTGGCGCCGGTCTTCTGGGCCGTGCGCACGATGTCGGCCGCGGTCTGATCGATCACCACGTGATCGAACGCCTTCAGTCGGATCCGAATCCTGTCCGCCATGGTTCGCACAAATCGAAGTTCGCCGCCGGTGCCCGCGGGGCCCCGGCCGCCGAGTCCGTCATCGCTTCGCGGCGAGCTCCGCCGCGCGGACCGCCCCCAGGAGCTCGGCCGCCCTCTCCCGCGGCACCTCCTCGTAATGCGAGAACTCCATGCTGTAGACCGCGCGCCCCTGGGAGAGGCTCCGCAGCGTCGTGGAGTACCCGAACATCTCGGAGAGGGGCACGTGGGCGCTGATGACCTGCGCCTCGTTCCGCTGGAAGATCCCGTGGATCTTGCCGCGCCGCGCACCGAGGTCGCCCATGACCTCGCCGAGGTAGTCCGCCGGTGTGACGACCTCCACGCGCATGATCGGCTCCAGGAGCACGGGATCCGCGCGCCGCACCGCCTCCTTCAGCGCCATCGACGCCGCGATCCGGAACGCCATCTCCGAGGAATCGACCTCGTGGTACGAGCCATCCACGAGCTCCACCTTCAGGTCCACCATGGGGTAGCCGGCGAGCACACCCGCGTCCATCGCCCCGCGAACGCCAGCCTCCGCCGGCCCGATGAATTCCCGCGGGATCGCCCCGCCGATGATGCGGTCCTCGAAGAGCAGGCCCGATCCCGCCGGCGCGGGCTCCGCGTGGATCACCACGTGCCCGTACTGGCCGCGACCACCCGTCTGCCGGATGAACTTCCCCTCGACGTTCTCGACCCTCTTCCGGATCGTCTCCCGGTACGCGACCTGCGGCTGGCCGACGTTCGCGTTCACGTTGAACTCGCGGCGCAGCCGATCCACGATGATCTCCAGGTGCAGCTCGCCCATCCCCGAGATGATCGTCTGCCCCGTCTCGGGATCGCTGTGCACGCGGAACGTCGGATCCTCGTCGGCCAGCTTCTGGAGCGCCTGCGAGAGCTTGTCCTGGTCGGCCTTCGTCTTCGGCTCGATCGCCACCGAGATGACCGGCTCCGGGAACCGCATCGACTCCAGGATGATCGCGTCGTCCGGATCGCACAGCGTATCGCCCGTCTTCGTCTCCTTCAGCCCGATCGCGGCGCAGATGTCGCCCGCGAAGACCTCCTCCCGCTCCTCCCGCTTGTTCGCATGCATCTGCAGGACGCGGGCGAGCCGCTCCTTCCGGTCCCGCGTCGCGTTGTAGACGTACGTACCCGCCTTCACCGAACCGCTGTAGACGCGCAGGTAGGTGAGCCGCCCCACGTACGGGTCCGTCTGGATCTTGAACGCCAGCGCGGCAAACGGCGCGGCGTCCGACGTCTCCCGGGTGACGATCTGGTCGTCGTGATGGGGGAGGTGAGCGCGCACTGCGGGGATGTCCGCCGGCGAGGGGAGGTAGTCCAGCACCGCGTCCAGAAGCGGCTGCACGCCCTTGTTGCGGAACGCCGATCCGCAGAGCACGGGCACGAAGGCGAGCTTCAAGGTCGCCTTGCGGATCGCGCGCCGCAGCTCAGCCTCCGCGATCGGCTGGCCCTCCAGGTACTTGTGGAGGACCTCGTCGTCGTGCTCCGCCGCCGCCTCGACGAGGTCGTGACGCAGCTTTTCAACCTTGGACTTCAGGGCGTGCGGGATCGGCCCCTCCTCCCACCGCTGCCCGAGGGACTCCTCGTCCCAGACGATCGCCTTCTCGCGCACCAAGTCCACGATGCCGGTGAAGAGCTCCCCTTGACCCAGCGCGACCTGAACGGGCTGGGCGCGCGCGCCCAGCCGCTCGCGAATCATCTGCACGACGTTGTCGAAGTCGGCGCCCACGCGATCCATCTTGTTCACGAAGGCGATGCGCGGGACCCCATACCGATCCGCCTGGCGCCACACCGTCTCCGACTGCGGCTCCACGCCGCCCACGGCGCAGAACAACGCGATGGCGCCGTCGAGGACACGAAGACTGCGCTCCACCTCGGCCGTGAAGTCCACATGCCCCGGGGTGTCGATGATGTTGACCCGGTACATCTCGCCGAAGTGGTTCCAGTAGCAGGTCGTGGCGGCGGCGGTGATCGTGATCCCCCGCTCCTTCTCCTGCTCCATCCAGTCCATCACGGCGCTGCCGTGGTCCACTTCCCCCATCCGGTGCACCCTCCCCGTGTAGTAGAGGACGCGCTCGGTGGTGGTCGTCTTCCCGGCATCGATATGCGCCATGATGCCGATATTCCGAATCCGCTCCAGCGGAAGCGGTCTTGCCATAGAGATCAAACGCCCGTGTCCTTCCGGGTTACCACCGGTAGTGGGCGAAGGCCTTGTTCGCCTCGGCCATCCGGTGCACTTCTTCCTTTCGCTTCACCGCCGCCCCCTCGCCTCGGGCCGCCGCCAGGAGCTCGCTCGCCAGCCGCTCCTGCATCGTCGGTTCCCCGCGGGCCCGGGCGGCGGCGATGATCCAGCGGCGCGCCAGCGACTCCCGCCGATCGGGCCGCACCTCCACCGGGATCTGGTACGTGGCACCCCCCACCCGCCGGCTCTTCACCTCCAGGACCGGCTTCACATCGGTGAGCGCCTGCCGGTACACGTTCATCGCCGGCTGCCCGGTCTTCTCCTCGATGATCCGCAGCGCCTCGTAGAAGATCCGTTCCGCCTTCGACTTCTTCCCGCGCTCCATCAGCGAGCTGATGAACTTTTGCACCGACTCGCTGCGGTACTTGGGATCCGGCAAAACCCGTCGGGGTACCGCCCGCGTTCTACGCATACGCTCCCTTGGGGGAGGGACGCCTCACCGGCCCTCCCCACCACGTCGAGGGACGCCTCACTTGGGGGCCTTGGCGCCGTACTTCGACCGGCTCTTCTTCCGGTCGGCGACCCCTGCGGCGTCCAGCGTTCCTCGAATGATGTGGTAACGGACCCCCGGCAGGTCCTTCACCCGGCCGCCGCGGATGAGGACGATCGAGTGCTCCTGCAAGTTGTGCCCCTCGCCCGGGATGTAGGCCGTGACCTCGTAGCCGTTCGTCAGCCGCACCCGCGCGACCTTCCGGAGCGCCGAGTTCGGCTTCTTGGGCGTGGTCGTGTACACCCGGGTGCACACCCCGCGCTTCTGCGGGTTCGCCTGCAGGGCAGGCGCCTTCTCCTTCTTGACCACCTCGCGCCGACCGAGGCGGACGAGCTGGTTGATCGTCGGCACCGTTCGCTGATACCGGTGTTGGAGACAGAGAGGCCCGGAAGCCCAAAAAGGCCCCGGGCCCGTCTGAATTCTCCCGGGGGGTTCCGAATTACCTACAGCCTGTGAAGACTAGCAAAATAAGCCTTCCGGTCAACTCCGCTCGTCCCCTTCCACACAGGAAGGCCCCGGCCGCGGCACCGGGGCCTCCACCCACCCCCCTGC
>JACQVD010000012.1 GCA_016209945.1 Gemmatimonadota bacterium | reverse complement strand
GGGTCACCTCGAGGACGCCGTTCACATAGCGAGCGCGGATGTGCTCGGCGTCCACGTTGCTCGGGAGGGTGAACCTGCGCTCGAAGCGGCCGTAGCGGCGCTCGAACACATGGTAGGCGCCCTCCTCCCCCTCCTCCCCCGAGATGGTCAGCACGCCGTTCTCGACCGTGACCTTCACGTCCTGGAGCGACACGCCCGGGATCTCGCACTCCACGTGGAGGGCGCTCTCGTCCTCACGGACGGTTACCGGCGGTGCCCAGAGAACGCCCGCATCGGTCCCGACCGGACGGCGACCGAAGAACCGCTCGTACAGCGCGTCCATCTCGCGCCGGAGATCCGAGATTTCCTCGAAGGGCGACCAGATCGAGCCCATACGCGACAGGGTCGGAAGCATGTCGTGTCACCTCCTTGTCTAAACACGTTGCGATCCTCGAGCCGTGCGGTCCGGTTACGCCTCACGGACCGCCCGTTCATCGGTTAAGCATCTCGCGTGCCAGTCCCGGAGGGCCGTAAAACGGCGTCTTCCTGTCGTACGTGTCGCACTCGCCTTTGCCATTTTGGCAAGGGGGTGCGCGGGCGGCAGGATTCGCTGACGCGCTTGGCAGCCAGCGGGCATGTGGCGCGCGGGCGAAGTCGGCGGCTATTGTCCTGGACGGCGACGGGCGGCGAGAGGCGTTCGCACCCGTGACCGCCGAGGCGTTCGGGCTGATCGTGCGATGCCGGCCGGTGGAACCCGCCGGGGCGCGGGAGGCTTTCTTGTGGTGAGGGCCGTGCGGCGTGGTGTGGGTTCCGAGGCTGGGGAAGGAAGAAGAGTGTTGACCCGCGAATGATGCCAACCAGATCGAGGCTCGGTCGAGCGGCGGACCGGGCGCTCCGGCCCTTCATGGATATCGAGCCGGGCGAAGGGGCAGCCGCATTCAGCATGGCCCTCCTCTTCTTCCTGGTCATCGGGTCCTACTACCTCATCAAGCCGGTCCGCAACTCTCTCTTCGTGGAGCGCGTCGGCGCCGACAACCTCCCCTTCGTGTACATCGGCACGGCGCTCGTGATCGCCGTCCTCATCTCCTCGTACTCTCGTCACGTGGTGGACCGCGTGCGCCCGCGCCGGCTCGTCGCGGGCACGTACATCTTCCTGGCCTCGAATCTCGTTCTCTTCTGGTGGCTTCTTCGCGGCGAATCCCTCGCGACGTCGGCCGCCTTCTATATCTGGGCGAAAATTTATTCCGTGCTCGTCGTGTCCCAGTTCTGGCTGCTTGCCAATCTTCTCTTCGATCCCCGCCAGGCGAAGCGGCTCTTCGGGTTCGTGGGGGCCGGCGGCATCCTCGGAGGGATCGTCGGGGGAACGTTGGCGGGTGCCACGGCGCGGGTCGTCGGGACGGAGAACCTGCTCCTCGCCTCCTCCGCGGTGACCATCCTCTGCGCGGGGCTCGCGTTCGCGCTGCACGGGCAGGCGCTATCCCCCGCGGCGGCCCGGCCTCGGACGCCGCGCGAGGCGCGCGAAGGGGGGAGCGGGGGGAGCGGGGGGAGCGATATGCGATCCGCCGCGGCCCTCGTTCGCGAGTCGCCGCACCTGCGCGCCATCGCCATGATCCTGACGCTCACGATCATCGTCTCGACGGTCGTGGACTGGCAGATGAACAAGGCGGTCGAGCTCTTCGTCCCGGGCGAAGATGCCAAGACGGCCTTCTACGGCCGCTTCTTCGCCGTGCTGAACGGCGCGTCGTTTCTCGTGCAGGTCCTGTTCACGAGCTACGTGCTGCGGCGCTTCGGTATCGGCGTGGCGCTCTTGCTCCTGCCGATCGGGATGCTCACGGGCTCGCTGGGCATCCTCGTGCATCCCGCGTTGTGGACAGCGGCGCTCGCGAAGGGTGCGGACGGGACGCTCCGGTATTCCCTCGATCAATCGACGCGTGAGCTGCTCTTCCTGCCGGTCTTGCACGACGTCAAGATGCGGGCGAAGCCGTTCATTGACGTTGCCGTTCAGCGCGGGGGGACCGGTTTGGCCGGCGTCCTGATCCTTGTGGCCGCCCAGGTCGGCGACATCCCCTTCCGGTATCTGAGCCTCGTGAGCGTGGCCGCGATCGCGGCCTGGATCGCGATCACGTTTGTCGTGCGCCGGGAGTACGTGGGCTCCATCAAGCGGCTCATCCGCGCGCGCGACGTGGAGCTCGAGGAGCTCGTGCTCCGGAGCCTGGACGCCGACAGCCGGCGTGAGCTTCTGGGAACCCTGGAGGCCGAGGACCCGAATCGGGTCCTGTACGCGCTGGGGCTTCTGGAATTGGCGGGCGACATCCCGTCGGAGAGCGCGCACCTGGCGAAGCTCCTGCGGCACCCGAGCCAGGACGTGCGGGAGCGCGCTGCGGCCACGCTCGCGAAGCACGGGGACGAGGTTCTGCTTCGTGCGATCGAGCCCCTCCTGGAGGACGAGGACGTGAGCGTGCGGGCGGAAGCGGTGCGGATCGTCTGCGCGCACTGCGTGGGCGATGAGCTCATGCACTTCCAGAGGCTGCTGGCCGACCCGCGGCCGCGCGTCCGTGCGGGCGCCATCGCGGGATTCTACGGGAATCCCGACCGCCGGCTCGGCGAGCTGGCCGAGACGGCTCTCCAGGGCCTCGCAGAGCAACCCGGCCCCGAGGGCGCCGTGTACCGTCGCGAGGCCGCGCTGCTGACGGCGATCCTGCCGCGCAGCGACGCGACGCGGCGCGTTCTCCTGTCCCTCCTGGAGGACCGCGACGAGGCTGTGCGGCGGGCCGCCATCCTCGCGGCGGGTCGCGGGCGATTCCGGGAGACGGTGCCCGCGCTCGTCCGTGCGCTCGCGTGGCCGCAGACGCGCGAGGAAGCGCGCGCGGCGCTGGCCACCTTCGGCGAGCGCATCCTGGGCACGCTGGCCGACTACCTGCGCGACAGGACGGAGCCGCGCGAGATCCGAATCCAGGTGGCGCGCGTCTTCGTCGAGCTGCCGTCGCCGCTCGCCGTGACCCTGCTCCTCGGCGCCCTGGAGGATCCCGATCCCGGCGTGCGCTACCACGTCTTGAAGGCGCTGAACCGGCTGCGCCGCGATCACCCGGAGCTCATGTTCGATCCGGAGCCCGTCGAGAGCGCGCTGCGCCGCGAGCTGGAGGTCCTCGCCGACGTGCAGGCGCTTCGCACGTCGCTGGCCGGGTCGCTGGAAGCCGACGGTGCGACCCTGTGCGCGCGCGTGCTCGGCGAGCGCGAGGACGACGCCGTGGAGAGGATCACACGCTGCCTCGGACTTGTGTATTCCATCGATGAGCTGTTCCACGCCTATCGGGCGATCGCGACGCGCACGCGCGAGGGCCGGGGCCGTGGGATCGAGCTTCTCGACAACGTGCTGCGGCCGGCGCATCGCCGAGCCGTGCTGCCGCCCCTTGAGCGTATGGGCGGCGCGGCCCCCGATCGGACCCGGGAGCCGTCGCCCCGCTGGAAGGGCTCCGATCCCTGGCTCGCCGCGTGCGTGGCGTTCGCGGAGTTCAAGCGGTCGGGAACGGTGGATGCGATCTTCGTGGAGGATCCTGAGATGATGACGATAGTCGAGCGTGCCGATTTCCTGAGACAGGTGGAGATGTTCTCACTCGTTCGCACCGATTACCTCGCGAAGATCGCCGCCATCGCGAAGGAAAAGACGTTCGAGCCGGGCGCGGAGCTGTTCCGGCAGGGAAGTCCGCCCGACGCGATCTATTTCGTCGTGGAGGGCGAGGTCCGCCGGCTGCGCGACGGCGAGGAGCTGGAGGTGGCGACCCGGGGCGACGCCGTGGGCTACCTGTCGGTGCTGCTGGGACAGCCGACGCTCGTGACCGCGATCGCCCGCGGCCCCGTGCGGGCGCTCTACGTGGAAGAGGAGATCTTCCGCGACTTCATGCTGGACAACCCGGCGGTCATGTTGGGGATCATCCGGTCCCTGGCCGACGAGGTGCAGAAGGCCCAGTTCGCCGCTCGCCGGGGCGAGGTGCTTCTCGGGGCCTAGAGCGGCGGGCCTAGTGGGCGAGCCCGGCGACTCGGTAGCGGCGTGTCGCCGGATCGAGCAGCAGGTATACGTTGGCCGGTGGCGTCGAGCGGCCGCGACCTTCGCCATCAAGAGCCACGATCTCCAGCGTGGCGACCCGTCCACGGGCCTCGGCCGGCAACGGTCTCGTGAGCTTCACCCCCTCAAAGCGGACCGTGCCGCGGCCATCCGCCTCCACGCGTCCGGTGGTCGATCTCTCGATAACCATCGCCGCATGCTTCAGGCGGGCCGTGTACGACCGCTGCTCGCGAGCGACGAGGCCGTAGCGCACCGCCAGGTCCTCGAAGCGGAGGATCAGGGTCCCCGCCGAATCGTAGGTGACCTCCGGCGATTCGATTGGCGTGACGATGTGGAACCCGTGCCGCAGGATCCGGTCCCGGCGCGCGAGGAGCGCCGCGAGCATGAGATCCTCCGCGGCCGGGTCGCTGTATCCGGCCGCTCGGACGGCCGCTCGGATCTCTTCGTCGGTGAACGAGGCGACCAGCTTGGTGCCCCAGTACGCGTCTCTCGCGGTGCGCTGGGCGAAGGCGGGGTTCGGGTAGGTAGGCTTCCAGCCTGCCGGATCGAACCCTTCGGCCGTGAAGTGCCCGATCGAGGGGTGGACCGGTCTGTCAGCGACGGGTTCCCAGGACGCCCGGTACAGACCGAGCGTGATCGCTCGGCGCATGATGTTCCCCAGATCGAAGAAGTACTCCGATCCGTCCACCCTCGAGTGTGGCACCGTGGCGCCGCTCCCCAGCGTGGATCCGAAGTCGATGAGGTAGTGTCGGAGGTAGCCTTTGCCCGGCTCTCCGACGTACATGTCGAGCGTGTTCCCCTGTCGTGCGTCCTCGTGGTTGAGCCATGCTGCCAGGACGTAGAGGCCGCGCAGCTCGCGGCGGTGCTGGTGCTCGTAGCGATCGTTCGGATCGTCCGCGCGCCGGCCCTCGTAGTCCCAGGGTCCCTTGGGCCGTCCCTCCAGGAACTTGCTCGCCAGCGCGCGCACGCGGCCGTCCGGGCCTCGCCCGACCCGCCGCAGCAAGGAGCGGACGTCCTCCTGCGTCATCGGCCGTACGAGTCCGCGCTCCACCACGGTCACCTTCGGATCGATGGCGAGCCCCGCTGGATCGAAGAAGACGAGGGTGTTCTCCGGCGTGTGGTAGCCGGCGGCGTAGAAGAGCTTCGTCGAGATCATCTCGGCCCCGCTGGCGAGCTCGGGGTAATCGGGCGGATCGAACTTGATGATGTAGCGGTTTCCACGGACGTCGCGGATCGTGAACTTCGGTGTGATCCCGGCGGCGCCCCCCGAGACGATGGTCCAGGGGGCGGAGGTGTCGGGGCCGGTGCCCGTGTTGGGACCCCGGACGATCTCCTCCGGCGTCATGGGCCGCACGCCGTTCCGGTGCTCGAACCACGCCGAGTCCTCCACGTCGTCCCAGGCGTTTAGGTTCGCGGCCTCCCGGGGTCGGCCGCGTGCGCGGCCCAAGTGCTCGGGAACGTCGAGGAGATTCGCGAGCGGGTCGAAAAAGTTGTTCTCGACCAGGTCGTAGGCTTCGCTGACGAAGCGGGTGCCGGGCTCGGCGATCGGCATGGTGTCGCTGTGCGGAGGATTGGGCAGCGCCACTTCCAGGCGCGGGCGGGCCGCGCAGCCCCAGGCCCCGAGGAGCCAGAGGGCAACGGCGCCGGGCGACCGAAGCAGTGTGCAGAAGGGCCTGGCCATGGGGAGCATTAGAACCGCGCGCCTAGTTGGATCCGAACCAGCGTTTCCTCGTCGCTCCGTGCGAGCTCCAGGCGCACCAGTGCCACGTCCCGCACCGCCGCCTGCAACCCGATGCCCCAGTCCTCATGGAAGCGGGCATCCGAGACATCCGCAGGGAAACGTTGGATCACCGTGCCTTCATCAAGGAAGAGGACCATGTCCAGCCCTCCGCGGCCGCGGTGTTCCCTCCAGACGCGGTAGCGATACTCCGCCGACAGGAGCACGGCGTCTCGCGCGTGGAAGCGTCCCGCTCGGAAGCCTCGGAGCGTCGAGCCGCCGCCGAGCCTCGAGAGGGCGTAGAAGGGGATGCCCTTGTCGCTCGGCCGCGTGAGCTCGGTCATCGCGCGCAGGGCGAGGACGCGACGCAGCCCGCCCAGGGGCAGATATCCCCGTGCCTCCGCGTAGATCTTGTGAAAGTCGAACGGCGTTTCGCCGGTCCCGCCGTAGAAGGCGTATCGAAGGGCGGCCCAGCCTCCGGCCAACGGATCCCCGCTCGGCTCCCGCCCCTCCCAGCGCACCTCCGCGAACGGACGGACGAATCGCTGAACGCCCACGAGGCCGGCGAGAGAATCTGCGGAGAAGAGATCATGGGTGTCTGGGATGTCCTCGTTTCGCCCGGGGTCCACCTCCGTGGAGAGCCAGTCCGCGCCGACGCGGATCGCGAGACCCGCCGCGGGGGTGACCAGGACGCTCGTGACCGCTCCCCACTCCTTGCGCTGGTAGTCCGAGCGCAGCGAGCGCGGCACGTCGTCGCCGATCCCGTAGAACTCGTCGCGAGTGTTTCGGTCGAAGCGAGCGCCCCCGTACACCACGACGGGCGCTGCCGGCTGCCACCGCAGGCCGACGCTGTGCTCCATATACAACTTGTTCGTGATCGCACCGGAGATTTCGGCGGACACCCGCCGCGCCGGGAAATCCGGCACCTCGATGGTGAACCCGCCACCGATGCCGGAGTGGTCTCCGAGGCTCCCGACCTGGGGGGAGAGCCCGTGGACCGCAAACCAGAGCTGGATCCGCGGCAAGAGGCCTCCGGGCGGTCGCGTCTCGATCCACTCCAGGGTCTCTCGGAGCCCCGCCCCGAAGGCGCGGAACGGGAGCTTTGCGACCTCCACGGGGAAGGTGGCGACACGATACAACGTGGAGGGGCCGCGGTGGATCTCACGCGCCACCAAAGCCGTGTCCTGGCAGGTCGCGTCCGCCGGGGAAAGGGCGACGCTCAGGGCCAGGGCTATGCCGGCCGCTGTAGCAGGGACAGGATGGGGGCGCCAGCGGAACGGTGGCGTGCCAGCGCTCTCGGGTCGCCATAACCGGTTCACGGGCCGCCTAAGATCGGGCTCGGGACGGCACCGGGTCAAATCCGATACCCGCCCCTTGCGGAAGACCGCTCGCCGCGCTACCATACCCCCTATCGTATGACGGAAAACAGGAAAGTGGAGGGGCTCGTGGGTTCGGTGTCTGGCTCTTCGGGTGAGGGTTGGGAGAAGCAGTTCGACCTCCTGGTCTTGGGGGCGGGGTCCGCAGCCTTCGCCGGCGCGATCCGCGCCCGCGATCTGGGTGCCCGTGTGGCCATCGTGGAGCGCAAGACGCTGGGCGGGACGTGCGTAAACCGCGGGTGCATCCCCTCGAAGAACTTGCTGCGGGCCGCAGAGCTTGCGGGTGCGGCGCTCCACGAGGGGTTCCCGGGGATTCGCGTGCGTGGTGAGCTGGTGGACTACGGGGCCGTCGTGCAACAGAAGCGCGACCTGGTGGCCGACCTCCGGAAGATGAAGTACGAGGACCTCCTCGCCGAGTACGGGATCGATCTCATCCAGGGTCACGCCCGATTCCGCTCGGCTCTGGAAGTGGAGGTGGACGCGGAGGTTTACACCGCCGATCGCTTTCTCGTCGCGACGGGCGGGCGCCCCTTGATTCCTCCCATCCCCGGGCTGAGTGAAGCGCCGTATCTGACAAGCAGCGGTGCCCTCGAGCTGGAGAAGGTCGCGCCGCGACTCGTGGTGATCGGCGGCGGGTACATCGGGGTCGAGCTGGCGCAGATGTTCGCCCGCTTCGGCTCACGGGTCACGATCATCGAGATGCTTCCGAGGATCATCGCGAACCACGAGCCAGAACAGTCGGCGGAACTGGCCCGGCACCTCGAGGCCGAGGGGATCGTCATCCGGACGGGCATGATGGTAGTGGGCGTGAGGCGGGACGGGGCCGGGGTCGTGGTGCGCGCCAGGGGCGAGGGCCGCGAAGAGGAGTTCCGGGCCGACTCGATGCTCGTGGCGGCGGGGATCATGCCGAACACGGATGACCTGGGTGCGGATGCCGCAGGGGTCGCGCTCGACGCCCGCGGTGCCATCGTCGTGGACGAGGAGATGCGGACGAGCGTGCCGCACATCTACGCCGCGGGCGACTGCACGACGGTCGGTCCCGCTCTTGTCACGACGGCGGCCCACACGGCGGCGATCGCCGTGCAGAACGCGCTCAACGGCACGGCGAGGAAAGTCGATCTTCGCGCGGTGCCGTCGGCCATCTTCACCGATCCCCAGGTGGCGAGCGTAGGGATGCGGGAGGAGGAGGCCCGTGCCCGGGGGTTCAAGGTGCGTGCCGAGGTTGTTCCCCTCAGTCTCGTGCCGAAGGCGCTGGCGATCCGGGACACGCGCGGCCTCGTGAAGATGATCGTGGAGGAGGAGACGCAGAGGATCCTGGGGGTCCACATGGTGGCGCCTCTGGCGGCGGATCTCATCCACGAGGCGACGCTCGCGGTGCGCTTCGGGCTCACAGCGCAGGACCTCGTGGACACGATCCACGTCTACCCGACGCTCTCGGAAGCGCTGAAGCTCGTGGCCCAGGCGTTCACGCGGGACGTGGCGAAACTCTCGTGCTGCGCGGAATGAAGGGTGGCGCTGTTGAAATCGGGCCATGAGCATCTCAGGGAACTGCGTTGGTTAAAGGCGGTAATGCATGGATAAGGAGTCGATACTAGAGACCAGGAAGGACTCGGTCGCGGGTTCGGTGTGGCCGTCAGTGGCTGGCCTCTTCTCCGGGATCGCAGCCTCGCTGTGCTGCATCCTGCCCGTGCTAGCGGCCTTCGCAGGAATCGGGAGCGCAGCTCTGGCGGGAGCGGTCAGGGTGTACCGGCCGTGGCTCATTGGGCTTACCGTCATCGTACTTGGCTTTGGATACTACGATGCGTTCCTGCGCCGGCGGGCTGTGGTGTGCGAGCACGGGACGTGCCGCCTGCCGGGGCGTGTAAAGACCCAAAGGGTGCTGCTCGTCGTCGCTACAGTGATCGCCGGCGCGGCGATCGGCTTCGAGTGGTGGGGCCCGTACGTCCTCGGATAAAGCGAGCGAAGGAGATGCCCATGATCGTCTCACGAGCTTTCGTTGCCGGTCTCGCTCTGATCCTACTCGGGCTCGTTCCAGCGGGCTGCGGGAGTGATGCCGGGGCCCGCGGCGGGAAGGGCGCGCGCTCGGTAAACTCCGTGCAGCCGCAGAAGGCCGTGGCGAGGGCGGTCTTTGCCGTTCAGGGCATGACGTGCACCGGCTGCGAGATCGGGGTGAAGCGGGTGCTGAAGCGTGTCCCGGGCGTGGTCTCGGCCGAAGCGGATTACGAGACCGGCAAGGCGTGGGTGGAGTACGACCCGGCGAGCGTGCAGGTGCAGCAACTCGTTGAGGCGATCGGGACCCTCGGTTACTCGGCTCGCCCCATCGAGGAAAGCGGCTAACCGCCGGGCCTCCGTCACTCCGCGGCTGCTGATCCCCGAGGCCGCGGGGTCCGCGTCGGAGGCGAGGGAACACCGTGGAACTAGGCAGCGCACGCGTTGGTCTAAGTCGGTAGATACCCGGCTCGGTATTTGGAGGATAGGCGGGAGAGGGGCGCTTCAGCTCCTCCCGCTGGCATATCGGGAGGCGGTCGTCCTGTGCGATCTGAAATGTCTACAGAACTGAGGGAGGCGATGGAGCGGGTCAAACTCGAGATCAAGGGGATCACGTGCGAGCACTGCGCTCGCACGATTCGGAACCACCTCTCGAAGGAAGAGGGTGTGAAGCAGGTGGAGATCGACTGGCGCACGGGCCAGGCTGAGATCCTATTCGACCCGGATGTGACGCATGAGACGAAGATCCTCGCGAACCCAGTCTTCTCCCGCCACTACTCCGCGCGGCTCGCGTCACAGCCGTAGGTGGCTGACGGGACAACGAAGCGTGTGCGCCGGAACGGAGCTGGGCGGGATCGCATGAAGAAAAACAGGCTGGAGGTTCTCGTACTCGTGGCTCTTCTCCTCTGCTGCCTCGCTCCGCTTTTGACCGTGCTGGGTGCGTTGGGCGCGGTTGCCG
>JACQVD010000071.1 GCA_016209945.1 Gemmatimonadota bacterium | reverse complement strand
CTCACGAGCGCCGTCGCCATCGTGACGCCCGCGGATGGTCCCTCCTTGCGGATCGCTCCTGCGGGCACGTGAATGTGGATCTCGCAGTCCTTGAGGCACCCCTCGGGGATGCCGAGCGGCCGGGTGTGCGCCTTCGCGTAGGAGAGCGCCGCCCGTGCGCTCTCCTTCATCACGTCGCCCAACTGGCCCGTCAGCACCAGGTCGCCCTTCCCGGGCATGACGCTCGCCTCGACGAGGATGATGTCGCCACCCATCTCCGTGTAGGTCATTCCGGTGGCAACGCCCACCTGGTCGCCTTCGAGCCTCTTCTCCGGGTGCACCGTCGGCTTGCCCAGGAACTCGCGCACATCCGCCTCGTCCACCACGACCCGATCCACCTCTTTCGCCGCGATCTTCCGGGCCGCCTTGCGGGCCAGGCCGCCCAGCTCACGCTCCAGCTGCCGCACGCCTGCCTCGCGGGTCCAGCCGGCGATGATGGCGGAGATGGCCGCGTCGGTGACCTCCAGCTGCGCCTCCGCGAGACCGTTCTCCTTCTTCTGCCGCGGCAGGAGATAGCGCTTCGCGATCTCCAGCTTCTCGTGCTCTGTGTATCCCGGGAAGTCGATCACTTCCATGCGATCGAGGAGCGGCGCGGGGATCCCTTCCCGGAAGTTCCCGGTGCAGATGAACAGCACCTCGCTCAGGTCGAAGGGGACGCCCAGGTAGTGGTCCACGAAGCTGTGGTTCTGCGCCGGGTCCAGCACCTCGAGGAGCGCCGCCGCCGGATCGCCCTGGAACGACACGCCGAGCTTGTCCACCTCGTCGAGCGCGAAGACAGGATTCTTTGAGCCTGCGCGGCGCATGCCCTGGATGATTCGGCCGGGCATGGCGCCCACGTAGGTCCGCCGGTGACCGCGGATGTCCGCCTCGTCCCGCGCGCCGCCCAGCGACACCCGGATGTACTTGCGACCGAGCGCCCGCGCGATCGACTGCGCGATCGACGTCTTCCCCGTGCCCGGCGGCCCGAGGAAGAGCAGGATCGGCCCGCGGGAGATGGCCTTCGCCTTGTCCTCCTCGCGTTCCGCCTTCTGCACGTGCAGCTGCCGAACGGCGAGAAACTCCAGCACGCGCTCCTTCACGTCCTCGAGCCCGTAGTGGTCCTCGTCGAGGATGCGGCGCGCCTCCTCGATATCGAGACGGTCTTCCGTCCGGACGCTCCACGGCAGTTCCGCGAGCCACTCCAGCCACGTGCGGACGACTTGCGACTCCGCCGATTCCCTGCTGAGCCGCTGGAGCCGGGCGAGATCCCTCTTCACCTCTTCCCACACTTCCGCCGGCAGGCCGAGCTTCTCGAGCCGCTCGCGGAGCTCGTCGAACTCCTTCGCCTCGTCCTCTTCACCCAGCTCGCGCCGGATCGCCTTCATCTGCTCGCGCAGGAAGATCTCGCGCTGCCGCTCGCCGATCTCCTCCTGCACCTGTGAGCGCAGCTTCTCCTGCGCCTCGGCAATCCCGATGAGACGGTACAGATGGATGAGGATGCGCCGTAGCCGATCCTCTACCGAGAGCATCTCGAGGAGCGCCTGCTTGTCCGCCGTCTCGAGATCGAGGTAGAACGCGACGTGGTCGGCCAGCTCGCCCGGCTCGGACATGCCCGCGAGGAAGCGCTCGAGGATCTCCTCGGGTACGCCACGTCGGCGCCCGTACTCCGCCGCGCGCTCGCGCACTTCGCGGAAGAGCGCCTGGAAGGCGGCGTCCTCCGGGTTTGCCGGCGGGATGTCGGCCATCGGGGCCATCACCGCCTCGATGTATCCGCCCGTCTCGGAGAACTCGATCGCCCGGGCCCGTTGCTCACCTTCGAGGACGAGCTGGAGGCCGCCCGGGAACCGCTGGATCTGGGCGATCCGAGCGATGACACCGACGCTGTAGAGGATCCGGGGCTGTGGATCGTCGCCGCTCTCTCGCTGCGTGACCGCGAAGATCCGCTTCTCCTCGCTGTCCGCCTTGAGCGATGTCTCGATCGCCCTCAGCGTCTTCTCACGGCCCGCCGCGATCGGAGCCGTCACGCCCGGGAAGACGACGGTCTCCCGGAGCGGAAGAACCGCTAGTCTCAGTCTCTCAGCCATCCGCGAGTTCACTCTCCTCAGGGCCGCCCGCACGGACGGCCGTGCCGCTCCACGATCCCGCATACCCCACGTGGGGACGCGAGTGCCGACGGAAACGCTCCCCCTGCACCCGCCGTGCCGCGCAATGGCGCCATGCTGGCGCGCGGGCATGGGGGCTGGAGACTCGCGCCCCGGCCTTTGCGCCAATTAGGCAGCCCGGGGCGCCGTATCGGTCGTACGGCGTGGCGCCGGGGTGCGAGAACGGCGGTGGCGCGCGTGTTGCGTTGCGCGTGCCGCTCACACCACATTCGCCACCGTACCCACGATGGAGCAGACATACTTCCGCCGTGGCTTCGGCCTGAAGCAACAGGTCCTTCCGGTCCTGGAGGCCGAATACCACAGCCTCCTCGTGGATCGCTTCCGGGAGCGGGGCTTCCGGCTTCAGGTCAGCGATCTCACCCTGCGCCTGGCAGAGCAGTTCGGGTTCTGCTACGGCGTTGACCGGGCCGTCGAGTACGCCTACGAAACCCGGCACAAGTTCCCGGACCGCCGCATTGTTCTCGTCGGGGAGATCATCCACAACCCGCACGTGAACGCGAAGATGCGCGGGATGGGGATCGAGTTCCTCATGCCGGGCGAGGGCGGGCGGTTCGACTTCGGTGCGATCACGCCGGACGACGTCGTGATTCTCCCCGCCTTCGGCGTCACGATCCACGATTTCGAGCGGCTGAAGAGCCTCGGCTGCATCCTCGTGGACACGACCTGCGGATCCGTGTTGAACGTCTGGAAGCGCGTCGAGGCGTACGCGCGCGAGGGCTACCCCGCGATCGGCCACGGCAAGTACTAACACGCCGAGACCCGCGCGACGGCCAGCCAGGCCTTGAAGTACCCCGGCGGCCGGTACCTCATCGTACGCGACAGAGACGAGGCCCGCTGGGTCTGCGACTACATCATGCGCGCCGGGGGCGGGGGGG
>JACQVD010000075.1 GCA_016209945.1 Gemmatimonadota bacterium | reverse complement strand
TTCCTCGACGCGCAACAGGAGCACGCCATCGCGGCGGAGCCAGCCGCCCTCCTCGCCCGCGGCCAGCGGTCGCCGAACACAGAAGACGCGCACCGATCCCGGCCGGGCCCGCGCCATCTCCTGCACCGCATCGTCCTCGCCGTTCAAGACCCAGCGGCTCTCGGCGCCCGCGTTCTCGAAGAGACGCGCCTTGTCGGCGTAGTAGGCCTCGAGACGCACGTACCGGTCCAGGTGGTCGGGCGCGAGGTTCAGCAGCACGCCCACCCCGGGCTTGAAGCGGGCGATGTGCGCCAGCTGATACGAGCTCACCTCGACCACGATCCAGTCCAGCGCCGCGCCCGCGAGCGCGATCTCGGAGAGCGCGTAGCCGATGTTGCCGCCGACCGCCGCTCGGAGGCCCGCCGTCGCCAGGCAATGCCCGATCCACGCGGCCGTTGTGGTCTTGCCGTTCGTCCCCGTCACCGCGATCACGGGCGCACGGAGGAACCGGAAGGCGAGCTCGACCTCCGAGAGGATCGGCTTGCCTTTGAGCTCAGCCGCCTGGAGCACGGGTGCGGAGGGCGGAATCCCGGGGCTCACCACGACGACGTCGCACGCCCGGAGCCGGGCCAGGTCGTGACGGCCAACCTCCGCAACCCCGCCCACGCGGCGCACCGCGTCCGCGGCGGCACGCAGCTTCGGGGCGTCGGCGACGTCGCTGGCGTACACCTCGGCGCCGTGCGCCGCCAGCAGCTTCGCCGCCGCGACCCCGCTCCGCCCCAGGCCGAGCACGCCGACCCGAACCCCCTCGAACTCCGAGGGCGCGGCTAGCGAATCTTCAACGTGCTGAGTGCGATCAGCGCGCACAGCACCCCCAGGATCCAGAACCGGACCACCACCTTCGACTCGGGCCACCCGATCTGCTCGAAGTGATGATGCAGCGGCGCCATCCGGAAGATCCGACGGCCCTGGCCGGTGCGCCGTCGCGTGACCTTGAACCAGCTCGTCTGAACGATGACCGACAGCGCCTCCAGAACGAAGACTCCGCCCACGATCACGAGCAGGAACTCCGCCTTCAGGAGCACGGCGACCGCGCCCAGGGCGCCTCCCAGGGCGAGCGAGCCCGTATCGCCCATGAAAACCTGCGCCGGGTGGCAGTTGAACCACAGGAAGCCGAGCCCGGCGCCCGCCAGCGCGGCGCAGAACACCGTCAGCTCCCCGGAGCCCGGAAGGTAGAAGAGCCCCAGGTACGCCGAGGCGTCCACCCGGCCGGTGAGGTAGGCGAACACGCCGAACGTCGCGGCCGCGATCGCGCTCAGACCGCTCGCGAGCCCGTCCAAGCCATCCGAGAGGTTGACCGCGTTGGAGCTCGCCGTCAGGACGAGCGCCACAAACGGTACGAAGAGCGGCGCCCACACCACGAGCCGCCAATCCTTGAAGAACGGCAGGGTCGTGTGGTTCGGCGCGTACTCGCTCAGCGGGACCCACAGGAGAAACGCGCCGAGCCCCACGCCCAGCAGGAACTGGCCGACCAGCTTGTAGCGCCCCACGAGTCCCCGGGGCTGGTGCCTCACGACCTTCAGGTAGTCGTCGAAGAACCCGAGCGCGCCGAGCGCGGCCGTGATCGCCGCCGCCACGAGAACGTACGCGTTGTCGAGACGCGCCCACACGAGCGTCGGGACCAAGGTCGAGAGGAGGATGATGAGGCCGCCCATCGTCGGCGTGCCTGCCTTCGCGAGATGGGAGTGCGGCCCGTGCAGGCGCACCACCTCGCCGACCTTCATCTGGCGCAGCCGGCGAACCACCATGGGCCCCACGAGGAACGCCAGGACGAGCGCCGTCACCATGGCGCCCGCCGCCCGAAACGTGATGTACTGGAAGAGGTTGAAGAGGATGTGGCGATCCGCCAGCGGGAACAGCAGGTGATAGAGCACGGCCGATCCGACCCTCCCTCACCCGGCGCGGAAGTCCCGCTCGAACAGGGGAACGACCTGCTCGAGCTTCACACCCCGCGACGCTTTCAGAAGCACGACCTCTGCGCCCGTCAGCCAGCGGGCGAACTCGGGATACACGTCCGCGGGATCCCGCCCCAGCACCAGCCGGTCGCGCAGCACGGCCTGGAACTCGCGGAACGCCGGCGCGAAGGCGCCGCTGGCGCCGATGGGGGAGTACCCCGACTGCACGAGCGCGCGGGCGACCCGGCGGTGCAGGCCCGGGCTCTCCGGACCGAGCTCCAGCATCGAGCCCACGAGCGCCGCTCGCGGGCGGGACCCCGCCACCCTCCTCGTCGCCTCCATGGCCGCCACGAACGAGCCGGGATTCGCGTTGTAGCAGTCGATGAGGAGCGTCAGGGACCCCAGGTCGCGCCGCTCCATGCGCATGGGGAGCCCCGTGAGGCCGGGCAGCGCACGCGCCGCCGCCTCGGGCGACACGTTGAGCACCCGCGCCGCCGCCAGCGCCACCATGAGGTTGCGCGCGTTGTGGCTCCCGAGGAGCGGCGCCCGGATCTCGACCCCACGCCACTTCAGGCGCACGCCCTTCGACCCCGCGCTCCACTTCTCCGGCCGCTCGTCCGCCAGGGGACTGAGCCCGGCGCTGCGCACGGCGGGGAAGAGCTCGCGGGCGCGCCCGGCCAGCTCCGGCGGATCGTCGGCCACCACGACCCACCCTCCTTCCCGGATCGTGGCGAGAAGCGACGTCTTCTCCTCCAAGACACCGGCGAGGTCGCGCAGACCCTCGAGATGGCCCTCGGCCACCGACACGATCACCGCGACGTCCGGCTCGACCATCTCGCCCAGCGTGCGGATCTCACCCGGCTGGTTCGTCCCGAGTTCCAGCACCCAGAAGCGCGCGTCCGCGGGCGCTTCGAGGACCGAGAGCGGGACGCCCACGAGATTGTTGTAGTTGCCGGGGCTGGCATACGTGGACGCGACGCCCCGAAGGATCGCCGCCAAAATCTCCCTCACCGTCGTCTT
>JACQVD010000079.1 GCA_016209945.1 Gemmatimonadota bacterium | reverse complement strand
GTACTACCTGTTGTCGTATCCGACCCACGTACCGGCTCGCATCGCACTCAGGAGGTCAGGGGTTCAAGTCCCCTCGGCTCCACTTCGGCTCATCATCCTCCAAGCTCGTCGGCGAGCAGCTCTCCGAAGGCGCGGGCGGCCTCGTCCAACTCCTTGAGATCCACGGTCAGCGCCTTGTGGACCAGCTGGTAGGCGATCTGGGTGTATTGGGGGACGAGAACGTTTCCGAAGCCGACCCAGCCTCGCAGCGCGCGGGCCAACCACTCGGGCAGGAGAGCGGCGCGGTGGAGCACGTCGAAGAGATCCGCGCTCGTCTCCGGCTTTGGCAGTCCGCGGCTCGCCACGACGTAGTTGGCGAGGTCGATGAGGGCCTCGACGGCGATCTGGAAGTTGCGATCCACGATGTCGCGCAGGTCGGCGTCGTGGAGGAACCCGTCCAGCCCGACGCTTGCGTGGGCCCTCAGGCGCCGGAGTGCCTGCTCCAGCCGCGCGAAGCGGGCCACCACGTCAGGCGCCAAAGCGACCCCGTTCGAGGCGCTGGCGGAGAAACGCGGCGTAGATCTCGAGTCGCGGCTTGAAGTCCCAGTAGTCCTTCCGGGCCCGCTGCTCGAATTCCAGCCGGGCCGCGCGACCCGCGGGACCGGACTCGAAGATCACCTGTCCCGATTTCTGGACAGCGAAGCGGAGCGCGGGCGGCGCGTCGTTGAGCACGGTGAGGTCGATGGCCTCCGTGCCCGCGGCGGTCATGAGGTCCGGGAGGAGCGTTCGGTACGCCCACTCCCGCCCCTCACGACCGTCCAGGAGCCACACCGCGACGTCAGCGTCCGACCGGGGCGCGACCTCCCCACCGGCGGCGCTTCCGAAGAGATACGCGAACAGTACACGGCCTTCCCTCCCGAGCGCGTCTCTCAGGCGGTCGAGCGGCAGCTGGTGACGAGACATGGGTCGCGGACCCCTCTACCGTTCCGTCCCCCACAGCGAGAGGAAGCGGGACAGGAAACCGTGCGGCGGCCGCCCGGGCTCCAGGTGGGCGGCGAGGACGGCCCCAACCGTCAGGATCACGTGATACGGGTCCCATCCCCGGCGCGCGGCGCGCCGGTAGGCCTGGTGTGCGCGATTCACCCAGATGGTGCTCTCGACCAGCCACCCGAGGTCGGGCCGGCCGGGCGCATCCGTGAACGCGATGGTGAGCTTCGCCTGCTTGCCCCTCCTCGACCCGTCCTCGCGGCCGCGCTCCGGGCCGGTCGCGTCCTCCAGGAGCCGCGGCGGTCGTGCGCCGCGGTCCGAGCCCTCCGTATCGGCTTCCCGCGCCAGCCCACCCGGACTACCGGGAGCGTCCGGGGAGAGCTCCGGAGCCTCCTCGCGAGCGCCGGCGAGCGCCGACGCCGGATCCCGCACGAACGCCGGCTCGGGCGGCCCGCGGCGCCGCCCCACGAGTGGCGCCAGCTCGGGGAACTCCGGGAGCATCTCCTGGATCACCTGCTCGAGTTGCCGTTCGAGCGGCCGCATCTTCTTTTCGGGGGCCGGGGGCGGCGGCTCCAGTTCGCCGAGCTCGGCAAGCACCCGATCGACTTCGGTTTGGATGGCCTTCCGGTACTTGTAGTACCTGGCAAGACTCGACCCGTCCTGGAGAAAGTCGGCCTTGTTGGTCGTCAGGATGCCGACCAGTTCGGGCACCTCGACGACGCCCGTAATCCGCTCGGGGTTGCGCGGCGTGATTGCGAGCCAGTCCCATCCCCTCTTGATCACCTTCCCGTACGTGGCGACGGCGATGCCGCGATGGTCATCGTCGAGCTCGGCCTGGGCATAGGCGACGAAGCCCAGCCCCACCGCGTTCCTGCGCCGGCCCAGCCGGACCCGGAAGTAGCGTCGCCCGTCGGCTTCCGCGGGGAGCGTCACGCGCCGGTCATCGATCCAGAAGCGCACGCCCAGCGGGTACAGGGGCCGCAGGATCTCATCGAAGTGCTCGTCGAGCGGGGGATAGAAGTGGCGGACGAGGGCGCGCCGGAGGAACCCGGGATCGACGAGCGGGGTTCGCGCGCTCTTGAGGCTCAGCACGACGGCCGTGCCCGGTGCGGAGAGGAGTCCTGGGCCCACGATCTCGTCCCAGGGAGCGCGCCGCGGGCTCGCGAGCCGCCACTCGGTCGCCGCCTGAAAGTGGCCCCTCCAGGTCTCGGTGATCACCTTCCGGCAGAGCAGGAGCGCGAGCTTGGCGCCGATCCCGGCGAAGCCGATGCCGGCGCCCCGGTGCTTGCTCGTCGCGGCGAGATCGTGATACGAATGAAGCTCCTCCCGCGTCATCCCCCGGCCGTCGTCCAGCACCGCAAGCTCGGGCGCTCCGCGACCCGCGTCGGGCGGGCGGGTGTAGAACCGGATCTCGGACGCCCCGGAGTCGAGGGCGTTCGCCACCAGCTCGGTGACGATCGCCTCCTCGATGGGAAACGGGTACGTGTCCCTAATGTCCTCGAGGAGGTGCTGCAAGTTGACGCGAGTCTCTCCCACAGGAGCCCTCCGGGTCCGCGCAGGGAGGATGTACCACGCCTCAACGCCGTTCGACAAGTGGCTGGGGCTGGCTCAGGACGCGCTCGTACAGAGCTTCCCAAAACTTCGCCCGCAGTGCCAGCGAGCGCTCGGCCGCCATCTGGATCCGGTCCTGGTCGGCCCGCGATCGCGCGCTCAATAACAGGGCCCTCCGCAGCAGCTCGCCGTGTTTCTGATCTGCCTCGAGGTGCACCGTGAAGTAGGTGATATCGAGAGATATCCGCTGGCGCTCCCGGTAGCGCTTCAGCCCCTCAATGAGTGGCAGAAACATCGCGGGAATGGCCCATTCGTGACCCGGCCCAAGGGCGCCGAGGGCGGAAAGGAAGCTCTGCGCCATCTGCACGTGCTGCTCGATGAAATTCCTCGTCTCGGGCAAGAGGACGATCTCTCGTTCTAGGATACGGGCCAGCTCCTCGTCCGGAGTTCCCGGGTCAAGATCCAGCTCCTCCAGTATCCCTGCCGACCGGAGGAAGCGCCGATAGAGCGACGGGTGGTCTTCCCCGAGGATCGCCTTTCCGTATTCCTCGTAGAGGTTCTCCGCGATCAGCGACTTGACC
>JACQVD010000069.1 GCA_016209945.1 Gemmatimonadota bacterium | reverse complement strand
GGGCACAGCTGCATCGGCCGAGCCTGCCCCTACTGCGCCCCCTGCGCCCCCTGCGCCCCCTGCGCCGCCTGTCCTCGTCTTCGCGCCCGGCGGGGATCCGCCGCCGAATGTCGCCATCACGAGCGCGGTGCCGGCCCGCGTTGCGGCGGCCGAGGGAGACGACATCCTCCTGGTCGTGCAGATCGAGGAGTTCGTGACGCCGGCGATGGAGGAGGCTCGTCGCGAATTGACGTTGCGTGCGGTTGTGGGGGGCCGCGTCGTGAGCCTGGGGAGCGGGATACCCGGCTCCGCGGTCGCGCTCACACTGCGTCCGCCGCCGGGCCGCTGGGTCGAAGGCCACGTGGAGATCGACCCCTCGGGTTTGCGGGCGGATGACCGCCGCTTCTTCGCGGTCCCGGTGCGCCTTCCGACGCACGTGGCGCTGGCCGGCGTACCGGGGCCTTTCGTGGAAGCGGGCCTATCGGCCCTCGAATCGGGACCGCGAGCCCGGCGAGTCGCAGCACGGTCGTCCGCGGACGTCGTATGGGCCGCCCAGGGCGAAGGGCTCGTCGAGGCGCTGCGCGATGGACAGCGCGCCGTGGTCGTGCCAGGCGAGGAGCCGCTGAGCATTCCCGCGCTGAACGCTCGGCTCGAGCGCGCGGGCGTGCCGTGGCGATACCGGCACGAGCAGGAGTCGGGCTTCACCCTGCTGGGCGCCGGTGCGGAGGCGGTCCCCGGCTTGCGGGGCCGGCGCGTTCGAAAAGCATACCGCCTGGAACCCGTCGGGAGCCCCGACGCTCGCGTCTGGGTTCGGCTGGAAACCGGCGCGCCTTGGGTCGTGGCCGCTCAGCCGCCGGGGCTCGGCACGGCCATCCTCCTCGCCAGCCCTCTGACCGAACGGTCCACGGACCTCGTGACCGATCCGGCGATGATCCCGTTCCTCGACGCCCTCGTGAACGGGTGGCCGGGTGACGCTGAACCGGGTCCGAGCGGCGAACCGCAGGGCGGCGTCGTGCTTCCGGCGCGCGCGACGAGGGTGGAGCTCCCTTCAGGGAGGCGGCGTCCCGTCGAAGGCGGCTCTCGATTCCGCGATCTGGACGAGGCCGGCGTGTACCGGGTCTTGGCGGGCGACTCGCTGATGGGTGCGTTCGCCGTCAACCCGCCGGCGTCCGAGTCGGACCTCGTGCGCGCGACCGAGGAGGACGCGCGGCGGCGCTGGCGCACATCCCCGATTCTCGTGATCGGGGGCTCCGAGTCGAAGTGGCGCGCGGCCATCTACCGCGCGCGCCGCGGCCGCGAGTTGACGGCCCCGCTCCTGGCTACGCTGCTCGCTCTCGTCCTGGCGGAGTCCGGGCTGGCAGCGCCGGGCGCCGTCTTCCGCCTGCCGCGGCGGGGTAAGAGCTGAAGCGGCATGGCCCATCCCCCGATTCTCGACGCGTTCACGGAAACGCCGGAGTTCCAAGGGCTGGTTGCCCGGCTCCCGGAGAACCGCGGCACCCTCCTCCGCGTCAGCGGGCTCGCCGGATCCGCCGGGTCGGTCCTCATCGCCGGGCTCCTCGAGTCGACCCGCACACGGCCGCTCATCGCCGTAGCACCCAGCGCGGCGGAGGCCGACGACCTCGAGGCGGACCTGGCCGCGCTGTCGGACCTCCCGGTACGGGTCTTCCCGCAGCGCGAGGCGTTGAGCTTCGAGACGGACGAACCGCACCTGGAGATCGCCGCCCGCAGAGTCGAAGCGCTGGAGGCCTTTCTCTCCGGGCGGACGAGGATCCTCGTCACGACTGCCCGCGCCGTGGGCGAACGCTTCCCCCTTCCACGCGAGCTCACGTCGCTGCGCTGGGAAGTCCGCGTAGGCGATTCGATCCCCATGGGAGAGTTCCAGAGGCGACTCGAGGCGATGGGCTACGTGCGCGTTCCGCTCGTGGAGGCGCTGGGCGACACCTCGGTGCGGGGCGGGATCGTGGACGTCTTCCCCGTGACGACGCCCGACCCGCTGCGCATCGAGTTCTACGACGAGCGCATCGAGTCGATCCGGACGTTCGATCCGTTCGACCAGCGGTCCACCGCGGCGCGCGAGTCCGCAGAGATCCTGCCCGTACGCTTCGACGCGCTCGCGGACGAGGCGACGCCACCGGGAAAGGCGCATCCCGCAGCGCCCGTGCAGCGCGCGCTCGTGGAACTCGTCCCGGAGTCCGCGCTCACGATCCGTCTCTGGCCCGCTCGGGAAGCGGAGGACCGGCGCAAGGGCTGGGCCGAACTGGCGCACCGGAGCGAGCACCCCGAGCAATACGAGATCCCGCCGGAGGATGTCGAGGCCCTTCTCACCGAGCAGGCCCGCATCGAGATGACCGAGGGCGCGGGGGGCGCGGCGGGCGCGGGGGGCGCGGGGGGCGCGGATGCGATCGTCTTCCGCACGCGACCGCCGGCCGTCATCAATCGCGACCTCCGGCGCCTGGCACAGGTCATCGAGCAGGCCGACTCTGTCGGCGCACGGGTGTGGATCCTGTGCGACAACGACGGGCAGATCCAGCGGCTGGAGGAGATCCTCGAGGAAGTGCGCGGCCCGCGGCTCCTGGAGCGCGTCACCCTCGCCCTCGGGCCGCTCGCGGGTGGGTTCGTCCTCGAGAACGCGCGGCCGCCGCTCCACGTCTTCACCGACCACGAGATCTTCCGCCGCGCCCGCCGCTTCGTGCCGCGGCGCCCGGCAACGGCCACGGCTCTCGAGTCGATCGCCGCGCTGCGACCGGGCGACTACGTCGTGCACGTGGACCACGGGATCGGGCGCTTCCTCGGCCTCGAGAAGGTGGAGGTGGCCGGCCAGGCGCTGGAGACGCTCGTCCTGGAGTACGCCGATGGGGAGATCCTGCGTGTGCCCCACTATCGCGCGGACCTCGTCGAGCGCTGGGCCGCACAGGCGGACGACGGCGAGGCGCCGCTCCCGAGGCTGCACAGGCTGGGCGGCCGGCAGTGGGCGCGCCTGCGGCGCCGGGTGCAGAACTCCATCGAGACGCTCACGGCGGAGCTCCTCCAGCTCTACGCGAGCCGGCGCGTCGCCACCGGTCACGCCTTCTCCCGCGACACCCGGTGGCAACGCGAGATGGAGTCGGCGTTCCCCTACGAGGAGACGCGCGACCAGATCCAGGCGACGGAGGAGGTCAAGCGTGACATGGAGAGCGCGCGCCCGATGGATCGCCTCCTGGTCGGTGACGCGGGCTACGGCAAGACGGAGGTCGCGATCCGTGCCGGGTTCAAGGCAGTGCAGGATGGAAAGCAGGTGGCGGTGCTGGCGCCGACCACCGTGCTCGCGGAGCAGCACCTGCGCACCTTCCGGGCGCGCCTCGCCGACTTCCCCGTGCGGGTGGAGGCCCTCTCGCGGTTCCGCCCACCGAGCGAGCAGCGTCGGCTGCTGGAGGATCTCGCCGAGGGCAAGGTGGACATCCTCATCGGCACGCACCGGCTGCTCTCCCGCGACGTACAGTTGAAGGATCTCGGACTCCTCGTTGTGGACGACGAGCAGCGCTTCGGGGTCCGCCAGAAGGAGCGCCTGAAGGAGCTGAAGCGCTCGGTGGACGTGCTCGCCATGAGCGCAACGCCGATCCCCCGGACCCTCTACCTGTCGCTGAGCGGACTGCGCGACCTCTCGCTCATCCGGACGCCGCCGCGCGGCCGCCATCCCATCATCACCCACGTGCTCCCCTGGTACGACGACCTCATCGAGGATGCGATCCGCCTGGAACTCGACCGGGGCGGCCAGGTCTTCGCCGTGCACAACCGCGTGGAGACGATCGACGCCGTTGCTCGCCAGCTCCGGCATCTCGTGCCGGAGGCCCGGCTGGACATCGCCCACGGCCAGATGCCCGAGCGCGAGCTGGAGCGCGTGATGGGCGCCTTCGTCGGCGGCGAGATCCAGGTCCTCATGACGACCACGATCATCGAGAACGGCCTCGACGTGCCCAACGCCAACACGATGATCGTTGACCGGGCCGACCTTTTCGGCCTCGCCCAGCTCTACCAGTTGCGCGGACGTGTGGGCCGGTCCCGCCATCGCGCGTACTGCTACCTGATCGTGCCGGAGAACGTCCACCCCGAGGCGGAGGCGCGCCTCCGGGTTCTGGAGCAGCACAGCGAGCTCGGCGCCGGCTACCGGATCGCCCTCCGGGACCTTGAGCTCCGCGGCGCGGGGAACCTCCTTGGACGCGAGCAGTGGGGCTTCGCCCAGGCGGTCGGGCTCGATCTCTACCTTCGACTCCTGGGCGAGACGGTGCGGGCCATGAAGGAAGGAGACGGCCACCGGCGATGGGAGCCGCCGGAGGTCACCATGAGCGGGGCCGCCTACCTGCCGGACGACTACATCCCCGATGCCGGGCAGAAGTTGCACCTTTACCGGCGTATCTCTAGACTTTCGGACGCAGAGGAACTTCAAGAGCTGCGCGCCGAGATACGCGACCGGTTCGGGCGGCTGCCGCCGGAGGCAGAACGCCTGCTCTCGGGGGCCGAGCTTCGGCTCTGGGGCGCGCGGGTGGGAGCAGAACAGATCTCAGTCCATGAGAGCGAAGCACGGATCAATTTCCGGCCGGGAATCATCCCCAGGCTCGCCGCTTTGCAGGACGCCTTCACGGGCCGTGAGCTCGGGGTGGAGGTCCGACGTCTGCAGCCGCTCTCCCTGATGATCGGAGTCCCCCATCCCGAGTCTCTCTTTCCGTTCCTGGTCCGCGCGCTGGAACTCCTGGCGACTCAGGAACGGCACCTTCAGCCGGCGAGCTGAGAATGACACGACGAACCGCGCACGTTGTGCTGGCGCTCTGCACCGTCTGGGCGTGCAACACGCTCCGAGACGCCGTCTCGGGCCACAGGGAGGTCGTGGCGCAGGCGGCCGGCCACCGGCTCACGATCCAGAAAGCGGCCGAAATGCTCGCCGCTGCCTCCCCGGGTTCCGCCCCGGCGAACCTCGCTGTGGTCGAGCGCTTCGCGAACCTCTGGACCGAATACACCCTCCTGGCCGTGGAGGCCGCGACCCCGGACTCGTTCAGCGACCTGCCCCTGGATCCGATCGCACAGTTCCCCACGGATCAGGGGCTGGTCTGGCGGCTCCGCGACCAGGAGATCCTGCCGCGTGCCAAGGTGAGCGACGAGGAGCTTCGCCTCGCGTACGAGACGGAGCAGCCCGGGCTCGAGTTCCGGGCGTCGCACATCCTTCTGCGCCTCCCTCCCGAGCCCGAGAAGCAGGAGAGCGTGCGGGCGCTGGCGGAGTCGATACGCAGCCGTGCGACCGCCGGGGAGGATTTCCGCGCCCTCGCGCGCCGCTACTCCGCCGACCCCACGAGCGCGAGCCAGGGCGGCGAGCTGCCATGGTTCGGGAAGGGGCGAACGGTGCCGGAGTTCGAGGCCGCGGTGCTCGCCCTCCAGCCCGACCAGGTGAGCCCGGTCGTCCAGAGCCAGTTCGGCCTGCACATCATCAAGCTCCTGGAGCGCCGCCGTCCGCCTCTCGGCGAGGTCGCGGAGCGGTTCCGCGTGTCACTGGAAGACCAGAGGGTTCAGGAGCTGGAGCAGAAGTACCTCGACTCCCTGTTCGCCGCCGCGGATGTCGCGATTCCTGAGGGCGCTGTGGCCTCGGTTCGTGAGATCGCCAACGCGGGCCCCCTGCTCGTGCTCTGGGGCTCGCGCCGCAAACAGAAGCTGGCCACGTACCGCGGCGGAGAGCTCACGGCCGCCGAGTTCGTGGACTTCCTGCACTATGCGCCCGAACAGATCCGGAACTATTTCGCCCGGGCGAACGAGGAAGAATTGCAGAGGGGGCTCCGCGAGCTTGTGCGGAACGAGCTTCTCATCCGCGCGGCCTACGACCGCGGCACGACCCTCGATTCCGCCGCCCGCGACTCCATCCAGCGCCTCAGCCGCGATCAGGTCGCGAGCGCGTTCGCTGCCGCCGGGTTCTCCCACAGCGTGATGAGCGCAGCGGACACGGCAATCGAGAGGCAGGTGGACCAACTGCTTCGCGCGGGATTGGAAGGCCGCCGGCCGCTGCGCCCGCTGGGTCTGCTCGGGTCGGTGCTTCGGGCCAGGTACCCGGCGCGGGTCTACCCCGAGCGCTTCGCCGCGGTCGTGACCGAACTCGAAGCGCAGCGCGCAACCCGGGACACGACGTCCGGGGCGGCACCGGTGCCGCAGCCGTCGCAGCCTGGGGCGGCACCGGGCGCGGCGCCCGCCGAGGGTGCGACCGCGCCGCCGCGCAGGAGCTGACCCCGGGCCGTCGTCACCATGCTCCGCGCCGCCGTCGCAGCGCTCTTTCTGGTCCAGGGTTCCCCGGACACGACGCTCACGCGCGTGGACCGGGTGGTCGCGGTCGTCCGGGACACGGTGATCCTCGAGAGCGAGATCCAAGAGCAGCTCCTCGAGCTCCAGGCCATGGGCGTGGACGTGCCCAGGGACCCGCTGGCCCGGGAGGCCTTCGGACGGCGGATCCTCGAGCAGAAGATCGACGAGCTCGTCGTGCTGCTGCGGGCGCGGGAGGAGAACATCACGGTCACGGACGCCGAGGTGGACGCAGCGCTGGATGAGCAGCTCTCGCGGATCCGGCGGCGCTTCGACTCGGAGTTCGAGTTCCTGAGAGCCCTCGAGGCCACCGGTCGCACGCTGGCAGAGTTCCGTCTCCAGCTCGGGCAGCGGGCGCGAAACGAGAGGCTGATCCAGCGTTTCCTCGAGAGCCGGCAGTCCGAGCTCATCCCCGAGCCCGTGAGTCCGGGGGAGATCGAGCAGTTCTTCGAAACCCAGAAGGCCGCGTTTGGGCCCAAAGCGGCGACGATCTCTTTCGTGCAGATCGTGATCCGGCCCCAGCCATCGGAGGAGGCCCGCGCGCGCGCCCGCGCCGAGGCAGAGGAAGTGCTCGCTCAGGCGCGGGCCGGCGCCGATTTCGAGGTCCTGGCGCGCCGGCACTCCGATGACAGCGCCACCCGCGACGAAGGCGGCGATCTGGGGTGGTTCCGCCGGGGGATGATGGTGAAGCCGTTTGAGGAGGCCGCGTACCGGCTCCGGCCCGGCGAGCTCAGCGGGGTCGTGGAGACGAGCTTCGGCTTCCACATCATCAAACTGGAGCGGGTCCGGAGCGGCGAACGCCGGGCACGGCACATCCTCATCCGCTCCGACCTCGCCGACGCGGACATCGCCCGCGCCGCGGCACTCGCCGACTCCCTGGCCCAGAGCCTGCGCGAGGGCACGGCAGCGGCGAGCGAGCTCGCGGCGCGCTTCGGTGACCCTGAAGAGCAGGTCGATGTGCAGAAGTTTCCTCGCGACCGACTGCCCGCTGCCTACGCGGAGAGGCTCCAGAATGCGCAGCTCGGGGACGTCGTGGGTCCTCTCGAGATCCAGGCGCCCGGCAACGTCCGGAAATGGGCCGTGCTGCACGTCACGGACCTCGAACCCGCGGGCGAGTGGACCCTCGACGACCTGCGGGATACCATCCGCGCACAGCTCGGTCGCGAGAAGGCGCTCGCCAAGCTCGTTCGGAAACTGCGTCAGGAAACCTACGTCGAGATCCGGATCTGAGCGCTGGCGATGGCGACCGTGAGGAAACCGCGGATCGCGATCACCCTCGGGGATCCCCGGGGGATCGGGCCCGAAGTCGTCGCCAAGGCGCTCGCCGAGGCCGCCGTCCGCGACGCGGCCCGGTACCTGCTCCTGGGCCCGGACGGCGTGGCGCGCCCCGAGGGGATCGAGTTCGAGAGCGTCGGCGTCTGGAGCGGGACGGGGTCCGCCAGGCTCGCGGGTGCCCTGGCTGGGCGCGCCGTGGAGCGGGCGGTCGCCCTGGTCCTCGATGGTCACGCCGACGCCATCGTCACGGCACCCGCGCACAAGCCCGCGCTCCGCGAGGCGGGCTACCCGTGGCCGGGGCACACCGAGATGCTGCGCGAGCTGGCCGGGGTGCCCGCCACAGCCTGCTGCCTGGCCGCGGAGGAGACCGCCCTCGGCGGCGCGCTCCGGGTCGTCCTCGTGACGGGACACATCCCGCTGCGGGATGTCCCATCCGCACTCACGCCGAGCCGGCTGGTGGAGGTGACGCTCCTCACGCGGGACGCGCTACGCAGGTTCTGGGAGTGCCATGCGCCACGCCTCGCGCTTTGCGGACTGAACCCTCACGCCTCTGATGCCGGCCTCTTCGGCGATGAGGAGGAACGCATCTTCGTCCCCGCGCTGGAGTCGCTGCGCGCTCTGGGGGTGGACGCCACGGATCCCCTCCCCGCGGACACGGTCTTCGTGCGCGCGGCCCGTGGCGAGTTCCACGCGGTCCTGGCGCCGTACCACGACGTGGGGATGGCCGCCATCAAGACCGCCGCCTTCGGGGCGGCCGTGAACGTCACGCTGGGGCTCCCGTTCCCCCGCACCTCCCCCGACCACGGGACCGCGTTCGACATCGCCGGGACCGGCCGGGCCGACCCGCGGTCCATGGCGCGTGCCATCGCTCTGGCGGTGACGTTCGCCCGACGCACCGCCACGACGGCGGCCTCCGCGGCCGTCTGAGCCTCCGTGATCCGCTTCACGCACGTCTACAAGGAATACCCGCGTTCCGGGCTCGCCCTGAAGAACGTCTCCTTTCAGATCCAGAAGGGGGAGTTCGCCTTTCTCACCGGCCCTTCCGGCGCCGGGAAATCCACCGTCCTGAGGCTCATCCACATGGCGGACGAGCCGACGGACGGCGAGGTGCGGGTCCTGGGCCTCTCGTCCCAGACGATCCGCCGGCGCCAGATCCCCGAGCTGCGGCGCCGGGTCGGCATGGTCTTCCAGGACTTTCGACTGCTCCGAGATCGAACGGCCGCCGACAACATCGCGTTCTGCCTGGAGGTGACGAGCACCAGGCGCTCGCAGATCTGGCCGCGCGTCCAGCGGCTCCTCGCCGATGTCGGCCTCGCGGCGAAGGCGGGGGCCTATCCCGACGAGCTCTCCGGCGGCGAGCAGCAGCGGGTCGGCATCGCCCGGGCCCTCGCCAACAACCCGGTAGTCCTCCTCGCTGACGAGCCGACCGGCAATCTCGATGAGCGCGCGGCCCGCGGCGTGGTCGAACTCATCCGCTCGATCCACGCCACCGGGATGAGCGTCGTCATGGCGACGCACGACCTCGACCTCGCCAGACGGTACCCGCAGTACCGGGTCATCGCGCTGGACGAGGGCGCGCTCGTGTCTGACACGGCGCAACCGGAGACGGTGCGGCGCGATGGGGTATAGCATCCGCGAAGCGCTCGCCGCGTTCCGCCGCGCGCCGGGGCTCGCCGCGCTTTCGGCGGCCAGCATCGGCTTCAGCCTCTTCGTCTTCGGGATCTTCGCGCTGGCCGCGTACAACGTGCGGCTCACGCTCCGGCAGGCGGAGGAGCGGGTCGAGATCGTCGCCTACCTGGTGGACGACCTCGACGCCGGGCAGCTCGAGGTCCTGCAAAACGAGGTGCGCGCCTTCCCCGAGGTCACGGAGATTCGCTTCGTCTCGAAGTTCGAGGCCATGCGCAACGCCGTGCGCGATCTCCCCGAGTTCCGCGATGTGTTCACGGATCTCGACGTGAACCCGCTGCCAGCCTCCCTGGAAGTGCGATTGCGCCCCGAGTACCGCGATCCGGAGTCGGTCGCCCGCGTCGCGGAGCGGATCGCACTCTACCCCTTCGTGGAAGAGGCGCGCTACGGACAGGACTGGGTCGAAAAGCTCGACCGGCTGCGCCGGATCGCCGGCGCCGTGGCATCCATCCTCGGCACGGCCTTCGCACTGGTCGCGGTCATCATCATCGGCACGACCATCCGGATCGCTGTCTTCGCCCGGCGCGATGAGATCGCGATCATGCAACTCGTGGGCGCCGCCGACGGGCTCATCCGCCGGCCGTTCCTCCTCGAGGGCCTGCTGACGGGCCTGGCAGGTGGGTTGCTGGCCCTCGGGCTGAGCTTCCTCGCGTATCTCGCCGTGGACCGCTCGCTGATCCACATCGCCTGGCTGCCGAGGACCTGGGTCGCGGCGCAGGTGGCCGCCGGCGCCGTCCTCGGCTGGCTCTCGAGTGGCGCCGCCGTCCGCCGACACCTCCGGGCGTTGTGAGGATCGAGATCGGGACAGCGATCCGCTCCGCCGCGCTGGCCTTCGCGCTGGCCGCCCTCGGCACGCCCCGCACCTTCGCGCAGGTGGAACAGGTGGAGCGCCAGATCCGGGAGAGCCGCCAGCGGCTGGAGGAGATCCGGAACCGGCGCGCGGAGTTGCGGCGCGAGATGGATAGGCTTGTCGCGAGGGTGCACACGCTCTCGGCCGAACTCGAGAACCTGAGCCAGCAGATCGACATCTCCTACGACGTGTTGCGGGAGTTCGAGCTGCAGATCGCGGCGAGCGAGCAGGCCGTGCGCGCTACGACCGCCGAGATGCTCCAGGCGCAGGACCTGCTCGTTCTCCGGAAGCTCATCCTGGAGCGCCGGCTTCGCGAGATCCACAAGCGCGGCCCTCTGGCCGACGTGCAGGTCCTCCTGGCGGCGGAAAGCTTCGGCGACCTCCTGAACCGCTACAAATACCTTCACCTCGTCGCCGTGCACGATCGGCTGCTGGTGCGCGAGGTCTCGGAACTTCAGAACGCGCTCGCGGATCGCGAGGGAACGCTGAGACGGCATCTGGGCGAGCTCCAGCGCCTGCGATCGGACAAGCTGGGCGAACTTTCGTCGCTGGAGGCGGTCCAGCGCCAGCGGGAACGCCGGCTCGCCGGCACCCAGCGGCAGCGCCGGCTCACCGAGAGCGAGCTCCGCAAGCTGGAGCGCGACGAAGCCGAACTCACCAGTCTCGTGGAACGACTCGAGCGCGAGCGACGCGAAGCGGAACGCAGGGCGGCGGCCCCCGGCGCGGGCGCGATCACGACTCGCAGCCTGGGAAGCCTCGACTGGCCGGTGGAGGGCGAGATCCTGTACCCGTTCGGCCGCCAGAGCACGTCGTCCGGCGCCGTGATCCGCCGGAACGGTATCGGCATCCGGGCGCCTGCGGGAACGCCGGTCCGAGCCGTCGAGACGGGTGTCGTGGCCTTCGCGGAACCCTACTTCGGCTACGGGCCGTCCGTGATCCTCAGCCACGGCGGCGGGTACTACTCCCTCTACCTGTACCTGAACACGATCACGGTGAAGAAGGGCCAACGCGTCGCCAAGGGCGAGATCGTGGGGACCGTGGGCGGCCAGGAAACCCCGGAAGGCACGCACATGGAGTTCCAGATGCGCGAGCCCGGAGGACAGGCCGTGGATCCGCTCCGCTGGCTGCGAAGTCGCCGGTGAGTCACGCGAGCTACCTGCACGTCACGGGACAGGAAGCGATCAAGCGCGCGCTCTCCCGCGCGCTTCGGGAGGGCCGCATCCCGCAGACGCTCCTGCTGCACGGTCCGCGCGGAGTCGGCAAGCAGCGTCTGGCCCTCTGGTTCGCCGCCCTCGCTCAGTGCGAACGACCGGACGACGAGCCCTGCGGCCGATGCCCGTCCTGCCGCCTCGCAGCGCGGCTCGAGCATCCAGACATCCACTGGTTCTTCCCGACCGCACGGCCGCGGGCCACCTCGCCGGAGGCGCTGCGGGAGAAGATCGAAGAGATCCGCGCCGAGGAACTGGAGGAGCGCCGGGCTGATCCCACCTACACTCGCTCGCTCGGCGAGCCCGTGGGGATTTACCTCGCAGCGGCGCAGAATTTGCGCTCCCTGGCGTCCGCCCGCCCCGCCGCCAGCCGGAGAACCATCGTGATCATCGGCGACGCCGAGGCGCTCGTCCCCCAGGAGGCGAGCCCCGATGCCGCGAACGCGCTCCTCAAGCTCCTCGAGGAGCCGCCGCTGACTTCCCTCATCATGCTCACATCCGCGGTCCCCGGCGCTCTCCTTCCCACCATCCGCTCACGCTGTCTCGCCATGAGGGTCCCCCCGCTCAGCGAAGACGAAGTGGCGAACTTCCTCAGGACCGAGTTGAAGAGACCGGCGCGCGAGGCGGAGCACCTGGCCCGGCGAGCGCATGGGTCGATCGGACGAGCCCTGGAACTGCTCCGGGAGGAGGCGCAGCAGAACCGCGAGGAAGCCGAGCATCTGCTAGAGGCCGCCCTCGTAGCCGACCCCCTTCGGACGCTGGAGACAGCGCACGGCTACCGCCCGTTCGGCGCCCGGGGGGGCTTCCTGGAGGTTCTCGACGAACTCCAGGCGCTCCTCTCGGAGGCCCTAGCGGTCGCTGTGAGTGCCGCCACCGACGCCAGGGGCGCCGCGACCGCCGCCAAGCTAGTGTCGTCCCCTTCTGTACAAAAATTAGACGCTTCCGCAATCGCGCAGGCGATTCTGGCTATTGACCGCGCAAGAAGTATGGCGGAAGGGAACGTGAACCCCCAACTTATTGTGGCTACCCTTCTGGGCCGTCTCAGGACATTGTTGTCTGGCTCGGAACCCACCGACCCGAGGGTACGTTAGGCCCAAGCCGGGGCCTGGCCTGGCGGAGGTGACCAGTGGCGCGAGTCCGCCGTCGCAGCCTGACGCATCTGGACTCCGAGGGGCGGCCCCGGATGGTGGACGTGGGCCCGAAGCGGCCGACCCGCCGACGCGCGGTCGCGGAGGGCTGGATCCGAATGAGCCCCCATCTGCTGCGAGCCATTCGCGAGAACCGGGTCGAGAAAGGGAGCGTTCTGACCGTGGCCGAAGTGGCCGGGATCCTGGCGGCGAAAAGGACGGCCGAGTGGATCCCGCTGTGCCACCCGCTCCCGCTCGATCACGTTGATGTTCGGTTGACGCTCGACGACGATTTTCCGGGCGTCCGCGTCGAGGTCGAGACGTCGCTCGTCGCCCGGACAGGCGTCGAGATGGAAGCGCTGGTGGGGGCGAGCGCGGCACTCCTCACAGTCTACGACATGTGCAAGTCGCTCGACCGGGAAATGGAGATCGGACCCGTGCGGCTCCTCGAGAAGGCCGGAGGGCGCAGCGGGGTGTGGCGCCGGCCGGGCTTGGAAGGGCGTCCGAAACGGAAGGGGTGAGGCTAGAGTCGTGAGAGAACCGTCGATTATGAGCCCGTTGGCCGTTCCGCTAAAGTTGCCAAGCGATAGGACCGCCGGTTCCGGCCGATGGATCCCCTGGCCGCCGCTCGCAACCGTCGTGGCGGCCGGCGCCTTTTTTGTGGGCCTATCGCTCAGCGGCCTTCCCTTCACCCCACAGGCGAAGCTGGACGCGCTTCGAGGCCATGTGCTGACTCAGGAGATGCAGATCCGGCAGCTCCAGGGCGAGTTGGAGCTACATCGGCTGGAGAAGGAGCGGCTCGGCCGGATTGTGCACTTCTCTTCCCAGTTCCGCATCGCTGCGGACCTTGCCGCGCTCATCTACGACGCAGCGGTGTTCGAGGGGCTCGACCCTGAACTCGGGTTCCGCCTCGTTCGCGTGGAGTCTGGGTTCCGGCGCGATGTCGTGAGTCCCAAGGGTGCGATCGGGTACACGCAACTCCTGCCGAGCACTGCGCGGTGGCTGGATCCCACGGTCAAGGAGGAGGATCTCTTCGATCCGGAGACCAACCTGCACCTCGGATTCCGCTACCTGGGCTATCTCCTGGAGGAGTACCGCGGGGATGTGCGGCTCGCGCTCCTGGCTTACAACCGCGGACCGGCCACGGTATCGGACCTCATCGCCCTCGGTCGAGACCCAGCGAACGGCTTCGCGCGGGCCGTCTGCGGCGATACACCCTGCAGCGGTGCGCTCGAAGGATCCCTGCCCGCCCGGCCCGGAGCGCTGCGGCTACCAACCCCCTGACCTGTGCGGCGGCCCGCCGCGCCGCCGACCTACTTCAGCAGCACCTTCAGATCGTCACCGGGTCTGAGCACGGCATCTCGGTCGAGGTTGTTCCACTTGAGGAGGTCCGCCGGCCTCACCGAGTAGCGCTGCGCGATGGCCCACACCGTATCGCCCCGCTGCACCCGATGCGTGATCTCGCGCACCTCCCCCGCGGAGCTCGGCGGACCTACCCGCAGCCTCTGGCCCGCGCGGATCGTTCTCGTG
>JACQVD010000065.1 GCA_016209945.1 Gemmatimonadota bacterium | reverse complement strand
GGTCTACGGCGTCACGATGGAGGAGCCGGGAGTGTCGAAGATCGTCGGCGTGGAGTTCGCCGGGCTGGCTCGCGAGAACGTGGCCTAGGGAGGCCCGGGGGCCAGAGGGGGCCAGAGCGGGGCCAGAGGGGGCCTCAGGGGGCCTCAGGGGGCCAGAGAGGGCGTCAGGGACCGCAGACCGATGCGCCTCGTGACTGTGGGGACGGGAACTGTCGTCCCCGACCCCGGCCGTGCGTCCGCGTGTCTCTGGGTCGAACGGGACACCGAGCGAATCGTGATGGACTGCGGCACGGGCGCGCTCCAGGGCCTCGCGCGCGCCGGCCTTCCCTGGGGCGATGTGAGCCACCTCCTCGTCAGCCACTTTCACACCGACCATATCAACGACATCCCAGCGCTCGTCTTCGCGCTTCGGCACGGGCTCGCAACGCCGCGGACGGCGCCCCTGCACATCGCCGGCCCGGTCGGCATGCGCCCTCTCATGGAGCGGTGGGCGAAGGCCCTGGGAGACTGGCTCCTCGATCCTGGGTTCCCGGTCTCCGTGAGCGGCCTCGCGCCCGAGGAGGTCTTCCCGCTGGGCGATGCGACGCTGCGCATCCACCCGACGCCTCACACGGACGAGAGCATAGCGCTCCGGGTGGACGCGCCCGAGGGATCCCTCGGATACACAGGGGACACGGGGCCGAGCGACGCGCTGGCTGACTTTCTCGCGGGCGTGGACATCCTCGTGACCGAGTGCTCCTTGCCGGACGAACTCGCGGCGGATAAGCATCTCACTCCCTCTCGATGCGCGAAGCTCGCGACACGGGCGCGGCCGGGGACGCTGGTCGTCACCCACGTGTATCCTCAACTCCGGGAGCGCGACGTGGCAGACGGGATCCGGCGGGCGGGGTATGAAGGGCGCGTGGTGCTGGCGCAGGACGGCGCGCCCTTCGCGATCGGAGAGGCCACGGGATGACCCTGGGATGACGCCACGATGCTCATCGTAATGCGACACAGCGCGACGCCCGAGGAGATCGCGGGCGTCGTGGCGACGATCGAGGCGATGGGGTACGAGGCGCGCCCGATCCCGGGGAAGCAGCGCGTCGCCGTCGGGCTCATCGGGAACGACGGGAAGGTGGACGAGGCGCGGCTGGTGAACCTCCCGGGCGTTCTCCAGATCATCCACGTCAGCCAGCCGTACAAGCAGGTCAGCCGGGAGTGGCGCGAGGACCCCACCGTCATTGGGCTCGCGAACGGCACCGTCATCGGCGGCCGCGAGATCGTGCTGATGGCGGGCCCCTGCTCCGTGGAGTCGGAGGAACAGATCCTCGCCATCGCCGGCACCTTGAAGACGATGGGGGCCACCGTGCTGCGTGGCGGCGCCTACACGCCGCGGACCTCGCCGTACGCGTTCCCGGGGCTGGGCGTGGAAGGCCTTGAGCTCCTCGCCCGGGCGCGCGAGGTCACGGGGATGGCGATCGTGACCGAGGCGCTGGACCCCGACGGCGCGTTCCTCGTCGCGGAGTACGCCGACATCGTCCAGGTCGGCGCGCGCAACATGCACAACTACTCGCTCCTTCGCGCTGCCGGTCGCGCGGGGCGGCCCGTGCTCCTCAAGCGCGGGATGGCCGCCACGATCACGGAGCTGCTCCTCGCCGCCGAGTACATCCTGAACGAGGGGGAGCACCGCGTGATCCTGTGCGAGCGCGGCGTGCGCAGCTTCGACGACCACGCGCGGAACCTCCTGGACATCACGGCGGTCGCCACGGTCCACGAGCTGTCGCACCTCCCGATCATCGTGGACCCGAGCCACGGCACCGGGTACCGCCGAAAGGTGATCCCCATGGCGCGCGCCGCGATCGCCGCCGGTGCGGACGGCATCTTGGTGGAGGTGCACCCGCATCCGGAGCGCGCCCTCTCCGACGGTGCCCAGTCGCTCTACCCGGAGGAGTTTGAGCGACTCGTGACGGAGCTTCGCAGCATAGCGCGCGCGATCGGCCGCGACCTCGTGGCACCGCTCCCCTGACGCGTGACCGGGGGGGCGGAGTTCGGCCGGCGGGGCGAGGGGATCGCGGCACGGCACCTGTGCGGTCTCGGCTTCACGATCCTTCACCGCAACTTCCGCTTCCACCGCAATGAGATCGACCTCGTCGCCCGGCGCGGCCCGCTGGTCGTGTTCGTCGAGGTGAAGGCGCGCGCGGGCTCGGAGTTCGGGCATCCGCTCGAGGCGGTCACGCGCGCAAAGCGGCGGGAGATCGCGCGCGTGGCGCGGGCGTGGATCCAGAAGCACGGCGCGCCCGGCGAGGAGTACCGGTTCGACGCCATCGCCGTCACGCTCGGGCCGCGCGGAATCCCGCAGGTCGAGCACGTCGAGGACGCCTGGAGGGTGGGAGAGTGAACCACGCTCTTCGCCCCGGCACGGCCGCGTCGCGCGCGGCTTTTCGCGCCCCTGGGAGCGGAGTATCTTCTTCGCGGCACCTGGGATCATGATGCACCGGCAGGCGCTAGCCCGAGTCTACCGGCCGCGCCGCTTCTCCGAGATCGCGGCGCAGGAGCATGTCTCCGCCACGCTGCGGACGGCGGTGGAGCGCGGCCGGGTCGCGCACGCGTACCTCTTCTGCGGGCCGCGCGGCGTCGGGAAGACGACGGCCGCCCGCATCCTCGCGATGGCGCTCAACTGCGAGACCCGGCACGCCG
>JACQVD010000006.1 GCA_016209945.1 Gemmatimonadota bacterium | reverse complement strand
GATCCGCAGCCGCCTCGAGGAGGTGCGGCTCGCCACGGACGATTACGAGCGCATGTCGGCCAAGCTAGAGGAGATCGGCGGTTGGCTGGGCGAGGCCGCCCCGCGGATGCCGGACCGGCGGGACGAGATCGCCGAGGTCCTCGAGTTCCTTCGGTGGCTCCGCGAGCGCGGGTTCGTCTTCCTCGGGTACCGGGGCTACAACATCGTCCGGCTTGCCGACGGGCGACAGGCGATCGCCCTGGAGCGCGGTTCCGGCCTGGGGATCCTGCGACGCGAGGAACGATCCACGCACTGGGAGCCCACGGCGCTCGACGTCCTGCCGCCCGATCTGCGGGCTCTGACGGTCGGCGGCCCGCTCCTCCTGGTCTCCAAGTCGAATGCCGAGTCGCGGGTCCGCCGCCGCGCCCGGATGGACTACATCGGGATCAAGAAGCTGGACGAAGGGGTGATCGGCGAGCACCGTTTCCTCGGGCTCTTTACGCGAAAGGCGTACGCGGAGCCGGCGGCCCAGATTCCCGTCCTCCGGCGCAAGCTCGAACAGATCCTGGCCGCGGAACGAGTCCCGAAAGGTTCCCACGACTACGAGGCGATCGTCGCGCTCTTCAACAGCATGCCCAAGGAGCAGGTCTTTCTGGGCACGGTGGAGGATCTGCGCGACGAGATCGCGGCGATCATGGAGGCGGAGGGGACGGGGGCGGTCCGGCTGCGCGTCCGGGGCGACGCGCTGGGACGTGGAGTGAATGCGCTCGTTCTTCTCCCGACGCGAAACTTCTCCGACGAGGTGCACCGCCGCGTGTGCGAGGAGCTGGTCACCGCCTTCGGGGGGCTGCTCCTAGGCGACCACGTCGCGCTGAGCGATGGCGAAGAGTCGCGGCTGCACTTCTACATCGCGGCGCCCGCGGACCGCATCCAGCGAGTCGATCTCGCCGAACTCGAGCGCCGGGTCGCGCGCATCGTCGTCTCCTGGCGGGACCGGCTGTGCGAGATCCTCGAAGAACGGTTCCCGCCCGAGGAAGCGCACCGGCTGATCGACACGTTCGCAGGCGCCTTCCCCGCGGAGTACGCGGCCACCATGGACCCGGAGGCCGCGGTCTCGGACATCGCGCGCCTGGAAGCGTTGGAGTCCACAGGCCGGATTCAGGTGGCCCTCGAATCCTACACGGGCGACATAGACGCGAGCGTGCTCCGCATCTTCGCGCCCCACGGGCAGCTCATCCTCGCGGACCTCATGCCGACGTTGGAGAACCTCGGGCTGCGCGTCCTCGAGGCGGATGCGATCGACGTGGCGCACGGAACCCCGCGGGCCGCCACGATCCACACCTTCCTCGTGCAGGGTCCGGAGCGCCGGGCCCTCGATATCGAAAGGCTGGAGCCGCTCGTCTCCCCCGCGCTCCTGGCCGTCCGCGGCGGCCTGGCGCTGGATTACCCGCTGAATCGCCTCGTCGTCTCCGCGCTCCTCGAGTGGCGCGAGGTGGCGGTGCTCCTGGCGTACAGCGGGTACGCCTTCCAGATCCAGGCGGTCCCGAGTCGGAAAGCGATCGTGGACGCGCTCACGAACCATCCGGAGAGCGCGCGCCTCCTCTTCGACGCCTTCCGCACGAAGTTCGATCCCGCGCGGAGGGGCGATCGCTCGCGCGACCTCGCCAGGCTGTACGCGCAGTTCCTCGAGTCGCTCGACAGCGTCGAGAGCATCGCGGACGACCGGACCCTGCGCCGGCTGCACAACCTCGTGCAGGCGACGGTCCGCACGAATGTTTTCCAGAGCCGCGCGCGGTCCCGGCCGCTCCCGGTGATCGCGCTCAAGTTCGACTGCGCGGCCGTGGAGACGATGCCGAAGCCGCGCCCCCTCTACGACGTCTACGTCTACAGCCCGCGCGCCGAGAGCGTGCATCTGCGGATGGGGAAGGTGGCGCGCGGCGGCATCCGCTGGAGCGACCGCTTCGACGACTTCCGCACGGAGGCGCTGGGGCTCGTCAAGACGCAGAACGTGAAGAACGCCGTGATCGTCCCGGCGGGCGCGAAGGGTGCCTTCGCGCTTCGGAACCCGCCCGCGGACCGCGCCGCGCTCTCGCGGATGGGGACGGAGGCGTACCGGGACTTCATCCGCGGGCTCCTGGACATCACCGACAACATCGTCGAGGGTCGCGTCGTCCACCCAGCGGACACGGTCGTGTACGACGGGGAAGATCCCTACCTCGTCGTGGCCGCGGACAAGGGGACCGCGACCTTCTCCGACATCGCCAACGCGGTCGCCGCCGAATACGGCACCTGGCCCGGCGATGCCTTCGCCTCCGGCGGCTCCCATGGCTACGACCACAAGAAGCTCGCCATCACCGCGCGCGGGGTCTGGGAAGCAGTCCGCCGCCACCTCCGCGAGATGGGGAAGAACGTCGAGCGCGATCCCATCACCGTCGTCGGGATCGGCGACATGAGCGGCGACGTCTTTGGCAACGGGCTGCTCCTGAGCCGAACCCTGAAGCTCGTCGCGGCGTTCGACCACCGGCACATCTTCCTCGATCCCGATCCCGACCCGGAGACCTCGTACGGCGAGCGGAAGCGGCTCTTCGAGAAGCCGGGCTCGTCCTGGGAGGACTACAAGCGCGAGCTCCTGAGCCGGGGCGGCGGGGTGTACAAGCGCGGTGCCAAGAAGATCAAGCTCTCGCCCGAGGTCCGCGCCCTCCTCGGGATCGAGGAGTCGGTGGTGAACGGCGAGACGCTGATCAAAGCCGTGCTCCGGGCCCCCGTGGACCTCGTGTGGAACGGAGGGATCGGGAGCTACGCGAAGGCGTCCCGGGAGACGCACGCGGAGGTCGGCGACCCCACGAACGACGCGGTCCGCGTGGACGCGGCGGAGGTGCGCGCCCGCGTCATCGGCGAAGGCGGGAACCTGGGCTTCACGCAGCTCGCCCGCGTGGAGTACAGTCTCACAGCCGGCGGTCGCTGCAACGCGGACTTCATCGACAACTCCGCCGGCGTGGACCTCTCGGACCACGAGGTGAACCTCAAGATTCTGTTGCAGCCTCTGCTGGAGGCGGGCACGATCGCGCGGACCGAACGGGATCGGCTTCTGGAAGAAGCGGCGGACGACATCGTCCGGGAGGTCCTGGCGGACAACCACAGCCAGAGCCGTGCTCTCTCCCTCGAGCTCCGGCGGGCGCAGCGCAGGCTCCCGGACTTCCGCGACCTCATCCTCCACCTCCAGCGGCGCCGGGGGCTCGACCGGGCGCTGGAGCACCTACCGGACTCCGAGGAGCTGCGCGAGCGCCAACAGGCCGGCCAGAGCCTCACGCGGGCCGAGCTGGCCGTGCTCTTCGCCTACGCCAAGCTCGACCTCAAGCAGGAGATCCTCGGCTCCACGCTCCCTGAGGATCCGGCGCTCGTTTCGCTCCTCCGCGACTACTTCCCCGAGGTCGTCCTGGGGCGTGTGGGGCCCCAGAGCGTCGAGCAGCATCCCCTGCGCCGCCAGATCATCGCCACCGTCCTCACGAACCGCGTGCTCGACCTCATGGGCTCCACGTTCGTCTTTCGCGTCGCCCGCGACACGGGAGCACCGCCGTCCGCCATCGTACGCGGATGGTTTGCGGCCGCGGAGATCGCCGGGGTCCCGCAACTGCTCGCGCGCATCCGAGAACTCGAGCCGGAGCTCGACCCCGCCCTGGAGTCCCGCTCGTTCCTCGCCCTGGAGGAGGCGCTCGAGCGCGCCACGCGCTGGGCCGCCGAGAGCCTCTCCGATGCGGCCTTGGTTCGCACGATCGTGGAGTCCTATCGCGCGCCGGTGACGCGACTCCGCGAGTGTCTCCAGGACACCCTCGCACCGTCGCAGCGCCGGATCCTCGAGGCGGCTCTCCAGGGCGAGGGCGGCCCGGACCGCGCGCTCGCGCGGTCGCTGGCTGCGCTTCGCTATGTGGACGAGCTGCTGGAGATCACGCTCATCGCCCGGGACCTGGGGCTCGACCCCGAGGCCGTGGCCCGAGCCTACTACCGGGTGGCAGAGGACGTGGATTTCCCCTGGCTCAACCTGCAGCTGGAGCGGCTCCCGGACGAAGACGCATGGGCCCGCCGCGCCCTCCAAACGCTCACCCGGGACCTGCGCCAGGCGCGCCGCCGGCTCGTCACACAGGCGCTCGAGCAGGTCCGCGAGGGCGCGACCGTCGAGGAGAGTCTCGCCCGGTTCCGCGACGAGCGGCGCGACGCGCTCGCACCTCTCCAGAACCTCATCGCCGAAGTGCGACAGGCCGACCGCGTGAGCCTGGCCGCCCTCACGGTCGTCGTCCGTGAGATCACGGCCAGGGCAGGCGCCACGCCCTAGCGGCAGAACGGCTGCGGCTGGCTACAGTCGATCGCGATCACGGAGACGGGCTCCGAATCCACGGTCCGATCGCCGACCGCCGCCATCGCCGTCACATCGAGCTGTGTGCTGTTCGGGAGGGTGTTGAGCGTGACGATGAACGTCACGGCCGTGTCAGCCAGCGTCGGGTTGAATGCGGTATCCGTTTCGGCCACCACCTGGCGGTTCGCGAAGCGGATCACCTTCACGGAAAGAGCGTTCAGGAGTCCAAACGTCTTCATGACGCGAACACGGACGAGGAGCGGCCCGGGCGTCTGAACCACCTGGCCCGTCTCCGGGCTCAGGATCGTCACCTCGGGGTTTAGGTCCGGCGCCGTCGGCTCAAAGACGGGCCGCTCGCGGCCCTCCACACACCCGGCCGCGATCCCTACGAATGCGAAAACGGCCAGCCGCCCTGCACGCGCCATGTGCGGTCGGTTGGATGTGACGGTCGCGTCCCGCTCCGCCAGCACCGTATCGCCCTGCCCCAACTCACCCTCCAGGATCCGCAAGGCGAGTGGGTTCTGCAAGTACTGCTGGATCGCTCGCTTGAAGGCCCCTTCCTAGAGGCACGGACCGGCATATCGCAGCCTAGGTCCGGCAGCGCGTGCACGGCACCGATCCCGCGAAAGTGGGCCGTGCCGGCAAGCCCATCAAGCACCTCCGCGAACGTGCAGGTCGGGTCCGAACACTGACGACGAGAGCTGTTCGGGGGGCGGGAGACCGCCGGGCCGTGCGACGCGCCTGCGGTCTTGGAACTCGCTGACCTCTGCCACTCCCACGCTGCGAACGTACCCGTACAGATCGAGTCGAAGGGCGAGGCAAAGCCGATGATTCGAGGCTCGCCACACTCCGTGGACAGCGTCCCATTGGCGCTCGCTGCCGGGGGCAAAGCCGAACCCTTGACCGCACGACTCGAGACCGATCCCTTTCCGACGCAGCCGCAGCGGCTGCCGCCCCCTCCCCTCCGCCCGTAAGCTGACCCGCCACAGTGGCCAACCCAGGCCTCAACGGCCCAATCGTCACCTCGGGCAGGCTCCGTCGTAGCTGGAGCACGCGGTCGTGAAGGCCCGGCGTTCTGGGGGCCTGGGCTCGGAACCCCTTGGCCCGGCTCTTGAGAAACGCGGCTACCACCCCGGGGTCGAACTGGGTCCCCGCACCCCGCTCCAACTCCGCGATCGCCTCTGCCTCCGCCAACGCCCTTCGATACGGGCGATCGCCCAGCATAGCGTCCCAGGCGTCGACGACAGCCAGGATGCGGCCCTCCAACGGGATCTCCTCCCCCTTGAGCCCCGCAGGATAGCCCGTACCCTCCCAACGCTCGTGATGATGGAGAATCGCAGGGACAGCAGGTTGGAGGTACCAGACGTCCTCAAGGATCTTGGCCCCCCGCTCCGGGTGGCTCTTCATGAGCTCATACTCCTCCAGCGTAAGGGGACCGGGCTTGCTCAGAACGGAGTCAGGGATGGCCAGTTTCCCCACATCGTGCAGGAGCGCTGCAAGCCACAGGGTCCGCAGCACATCAAGGCCGAGGTCGAGTTCGGTCCCCACGGCGAGAGCGAGTTCGGTGACCCGCTCAAGATGGCTCCCCGTGCATGGGTCGCGTGCTTCGATGGCACGTGCGAGGGCCACGAGACCCCCAAGAAAGAGCCGCCCGATCTGTTCCGCTTGCTCACCGACCTGCCACTCGAGATGCTGCCGGTACGCGCGGTTCTCCCGAAGGAGGCGCCGATGCTCAAGGGCCCGCCTGACGCCACGTATCAGGTCGTCCAAGTCGAAGGGCTTGAGCAGGTAGTCGTCCGCGCTGAGGCGCAGAGCCTGCACAGCGAAGTCCGCGTCGGCGTAGGCGGTCATGACGATGACCTGCATCTCCGCGTCTCGGTCCTTGATCTGCTTCAGTAGATCAATCCCCGAGATCCCAGGCATCCGCACGTCCGTGACCACGAGATCGAACACACGACGGGCAAGCTGTGCGAGCGCCTCCTCCGCGGAGCTGGCGGTCAGGCAGTCATAGCCGGCCCGTTGCAACTTGGTGGACAAGGTAAGCGTGACGGACGGCTCGTCGTCCACCACGAGGATCCTCGCTCGCGTGGCCTCGGGGTCTATCGGTCTTCCCTCTGTTTTCGAGTTCGCAGGAGTTCGGATATGGTGCTCCCTCGCACCCCCTCACGTGGCTTGCCGATTCGGGACGAGCAAGTCGCTAGCCCTGGAGGGGACCATATAGTACTTCATAGTACTTCGCGAACTTTCCGGATGAGCACATTCGACGTGAACGGCTTCTCCAGCAAGAACACGCCTGGCTCCAAGATGCCCTGACGCACAACTGCATTGCACGTGTAGCCCGACATGTACAGCGCTTTGATCGCCGGCCGTGTCGTCCGTATGCGCTCGAAGAGTTCTTTCCCGCCCATCCCAGGCAGCACTACGTCGACGAGCAGCAGATGTATCCCCTCCCGATACACCTCAGCCGTGCGCAGCGCTTGCTCCGCCGTCGAAGCCTCCAGCACCGTGTACCCCCGGTCCCGAAGCACCCGGGCGGCCAGTTCCCGCACGGCGGCCTCATCCTCCACCACGAGCACCGTCTCCGTCCCTCCCCGCGCGACCTCGGGCTCCTGGCGCGTCGGCAACGGCTCAGCCGGCCCGTCCACCGTCGGCAGATAGATCTTGAACGTCGTCCCGCGACCCACCTCGCTGTACACCCAGACGTAGCCCTCGCTCTGCTTCACGATCCCGTACACCGTCGCCAGCCCCAGCCCCGTCCCCTTC
>JACQVD010000073.1 GCA_016209945.1 Gemmatimonadota bacterium | reverse complement strand
GAAATCCAGGTCCGCGGATACGCTCTCCCCGAGATCCTGGTCACGACCCAGTGGCTCGCCGATCACCTGGAGGATCCGAACGTCCGGGTCGTCGAGGTGGACGTGGACACCAAGGCCTACGAGGAGGGCCATATCCCGGGCGCCATCGGCTGGGCGTGGGATCGCCAGCTCTGCGACACGCTCATACGCGATATCGTACCCAAGGCCCAGTTCGAGAGGCTGCTTCGGGACTCCGGCATCGGCCCCGACACGACCGTCGTCCTCTACGGCGACAACAACAATTGGTTCGCGGCCTGGGCGTTCTGGCAGCTCAAGATCTACGGTCACCAGGACGTGCGCATCATGGACGGCGGCCGCAAGAAGTGGCTCGCCGACGGGCGCGAGCTCTCGAAGGAGGTCCCCAAGTACCCGCCCACGAACTACGCGCTGAAGGATCCGGACTTCTCGATCCGCGCGTACCTGCCGGAGGTGCAGCGGGCCGTGAGGGAGAAGGCGGTTGAGCTCGTGGACGTGCGCAGCCCGCAGGAGTTCACGGGCGAGATCCTCGCCCCACCCGGCCTTCCCGAGACCTGCCAGCGCGGCGGCCACATTCCCGGCGCGCGCAACATCCCGTGGGGAAAAGCGTGCAACGAGGACGGCACGTTCAAGAACTTCAACGAGCTGAAGACGCTCTACGAAGGTGAAGGGATTACGGCGAAGAAACCCGTCATCGCCTACTGCCGGATCGGCGAGCGCTCGAGCCACACGTGGTTCGTGCTGCGGTACCTCCTCGGATACAGGGACGTCACGAACTACGACGGAAGCTGGACGGAGTGGGGCAACCTGGTGGGCGCCCCGGTCGAGAAGACGTAACTCTCGCACGATGACTCCCAAGGCGGAGGAGTACCGGAGCCGCCGGACGAAGGTCGGCGCGTTCGAGATCAACATCGAGAGTTACCGACTGGGCGATACGTACCATTGCAAGGTGGACAACGTCCAGCCGGGAGCGGTCCTCGCGCGCGGTCAGGGGAAGACCCGCGAGGAAGCGGAGCGGGTGGCGGGCGAGAAAGCGAAAGAGATGTTGGCGAAGACGCGCGTCTTTCCGAAGCCCGGATAGGAGACGCCTCGCCCCCTCGCCCCCCACCCGGCCCACCGCGGTTCCCCTGAAGCCGCCACGAGCCTGCGTTGACGGGGCAACTCCAGCCCCGTACGTTCGCCCGCCAGGTCCGACCCCGCGAAATCCGAATGGCCACAGAACTCCGGTTCGCCGCTGACAGGGTCTGCGTCGTCCTCCTCTCGGGCGTGGGCGACGTCGTACACGGCCTTGCGGTCGTCAACGCGCTGAAGAGAGACGATCCCCGGCGCCACATCACCTGGGTCGTGGAGCCGACGCCCTCCTGGCTCCTGCGGCCGCATCCCGCCGTGGACGAGGCGATCGTCTTCGAGAGGGCGCGGGGATGGCGCGGCGTGCACGATCTCTGGCGCGCGATGCGTGATCGCCGTTTCGATCTCACGCTCAACCTGAACATCTACTTCAAGAGCGTCTTCCCGACGGTCTTCTCCGATGCCCCGGTCCGAGTCGGGATCGACCGGGCCCGTGCCCGAGACGTCGTCTGGCTCTTCTCGACCCACCCGCTCCCGCCCCGCCCGTGGCAGCACACGCAGGACATCTTCCTGGAATTCCTGCAGTTCCTCGGGCTCCAGGATGTTGCCGTCGAGTGGCGTCTCACGCTGACGGACGAGGAGCGGCGCGCTCAGGCCGAGTTCTTCGAGCGCTGGGGGGGGCGCTGGGGGGAGCGCGGGGGCGATCGGCCGGTCGTGGCGGTCGTGCCGGCCTCGGCGAACCCGGCCAAGGATTGGATCGCCGAACGCTGGGCCGAGCTGCTGGCCGCGCTGGAGTCGGATTTCGGGTTCCGAGTGCTCCTGCTCGGCGGGCCGAGCCCGAGGGACTCGCGCATCGCGCAGACGATTGTGGACCGCTCCGGCGCGCACCCTGTGTGGGAGCTCGGGTGCGGGATCCGGCGCCTCCTCTGGCTCATCGCCGGCAGCCAGCTCGTGATCGCCCCCGACACGGGCCCGGTCCACATCGCTCGCGCGCTCGAGGTCCCTGTCATCGGGCTTTACGGCCACAGCAATCCGTGGCGGGTGGGGCCCTACCGGAAGTTCCAGGACCTCTGGGTCGATCGGTACACGGATGAGGACGAGGAGCCCGATCCCGGCCGGGTCCACTGGCGAGGCGGGCGCATGGAGCGCATCACGGTGCGGGACGTGCTCGACCGGGTGGAATGCGCCGTGAAGCAGTACATCATCTTCCCCGTGCGCCGAACGTGAGGCTCGGGCCCGGGAGCGTCCCGCATCCCTACGAGGTCCGCCGGGTCGGGCGTGCCTGGATCGTTGCGCGACCGGAGGCGCTCGCCTTCGCACGGAACGCCGTAGCGTCGCTGGGCTCGCTCTTCGCGTACGCAGAGACGCACCCGCACCGCCAGGTCCTCGAGTCGGGTCGCGGGCCGCTGTACAGCGTGCCGGGCCCCGACGGCCGCTGGGTCGTGCGGCGCTACCGGCGGGGCGGCTGGCTCGCTCGATTGGGCGACCGCTACCTGCGGGCGGGGCTCTCCCGCCAGCTCCCCCGCCAGCTCCCCCGCCAGCTGCCCCGCCCTCTTGCGGAGCTCGCGGCGAGCGCGGGGGCCCGAACACGCGGCGTACCCACTCCCGAGATCGTGGCGGCGGCGGTCTACCCGGGCGTCCTTTTCTACCGTGCGGAGCTCGCGACGCGCTGGATCCCGAATGCCTCCGACCTCGCCGCGCTCCTCTTCGGGCCTCGGCCCCTGGAAGGCGAGGAGCGCAGGCGTGCCTGGGAAGCGGCGGGGCGACTCGTGCGAACCCTACACGCCCGCGGCCTCGTCCACCGAGATCTGAATCTGAAGAACATCCTGCTCGAGACTCGCACCGATCCACCGGGCGCCCACATTCTGGATCTCGACCGCTGTCGTCTGACCGATCAGGTGACCGCGGCCCAGAGGGCGGGGATGTTGAAGCGCTTCCGGCGATCCGTGGAGAGGTGGGGCCGGCTCACCGGGCGCGCCGTGGATGCCGCGGAATGGCAAGCCTTCGACGCCGGGTACGGGAGCGGTGATGGGTAGCCCTAGGCTGCCCCGCGAGATCGCGATCGTCATGCTGAGCGCTCTCGGGGACGCGGTGCACGTGCTCCCCGTCGTGAACGCCCTCAAGCGCGCGCGTCCCGACTGCCGGATCACGTGGATCATCCAGCCCACGCCCTATCGTCTGGTGTACAACCATCCCGCCGTAGACGATTTCCTCCTTTTCCCGCGCCCGGTTGATTCCAACCGCCTCGGCACCCTCCGAGACTTCTTGCGCGCCCTCCGCAGCCGGCGGTTTGATCTCGTCATCGATCCCCAGGTCTACCTGAAAGCGGGGCTCATCACCGCGTTCGCCCGCGCGCCTGTGAAGCTGGGGTTCGATCGCGCCCGCGCTCGCGATCTCAACCGCCTATTCACCAGTCGAAGGATCCCGAGGCATCCGCCGCAACACGTCCAGGACCAGTACTTCGAGTTCCTCGGGGTTCTCGGCGTAGACCCGGAGCCCGTGGAGTGGGGGATCATGCTCACGGAGGAAGAGCGGCGGCGACAGCGCGAGTTCTTCGAAAGGTCGGACCGGCCGGCCTGCGGCGTCGTCGTGGGCAGCACCAAGTCCGAGAAGAACTGGCGACCGGACCGTTACGCCCAGGTGATCGATGCCCTCGAGCGCGATTTCGGGTTCGCGACCGTGCTCCTGGGCGGCCCGGCACCCGAGGAGCGCGCGGCGGCGGAGCAGATTGCGCGGCTTGCGAACGCCAGGCCACTCAACGCGCTGGGCGACGACGTGCGCCGGCTCGTATGCCTGGTGGCGGGCTGCCGTTTCGTGATCAGCCCCGACACGGGTCCGCTCCATATCGCCCGCGCGCTCGACGTCCCGGTGATCGGGCTCTACGGCTACACGAATCCCAAGCGCACCGGGCCTTACCGCAAGTACACGGAGCTCGTGGTGGATGGCTACGCGCGTTACCCGGGCGAGGACTACCCGTGCAGCATGGAGTACAGGAAGGACGGGATGGCGCGCGTGACCGTCGAGGCGGTGCTCGAAAAGGTTCAGCTCGCGGTGGACACGTATCTCAAGCCGAAGCCGGAGGGGATCCCGACGTACCCCGTCGGGTGAGCGGACGTCATCGGGGGAGCAGCGCCGCGATCTCCGCTGTCGTGATCCCCGACACCCGAACGCGCTTCCGGCGACTCCTTTCGCCCGACAGGATCTCCACGCGCGAGAGCGGCACGCCCAAGATGCTCGCCAGGACCTCCCGCACCTCCTCGTTCGCCCTCCCACCCTGGGGAGCCGCCGCGACGCGGACCTTGAGGGCATCCCCGTGCGCGCCGGCGACTCCGGCATGGTGCGCCCGCGGCTGCACATGCACCCAGAAGAGCGCTCCCTGATCGTCTTGCTGTACTGGGATGCCCACGGCCGGCTAGGCTTCCTCCAGGACCTGTCGGTACACCGCGCGATCCACGTTCCCGCCCGAGAGGATGAGGGCGACGCGGCGGCCGCGCATGAGCTCGCGCTCGTTGAGGAGGGCCGCGAGGGGGGCGGCACCCGCGCCCTCCGCCACGTTGTGGGTGTCGGTGAAGTAGTGGCGCATCGCCGCCCGGATCTCGTCCTCGGAAATCGTCACGATCCGCTCAACGCCCTTCAGGATCGCGTCGAGCGCCTCGGGGTCCGGCACCCGGCAGTCGAGGCCGTCCGCGATCGTGTCGGCTCGAGGTGTGGAGACGGGCTTCCGCGCGGCGAAGGAGACGGCGTAGGCGGGGATCCGTTCCGAGACCACTCCCACGATTCGGGTGCGGATCCCGAGCGCGTCTCGGGCGGCGATCACCCCGCAGATGCCCGAGCCCAGCCCGATGGGGACGTAGACCGTGTGGACCTCGGGAACGGCGCGGAAGAGTTCCAGGGCGTAGGAGGCGATCCCGCACGAGAGGATCGGGTGGTAGGACGGGACGAGGTGCCAGCCGCGTTCCGCGGCAAGTTTCGGCGCATGCTCGTACGCGTCCTGGAAGTCGCGCCCGTGCTCGATGAGCTCCGCCCCAAGCGCAGCCATGGCGGAGTTCTTCTCGGCGCTATTTCCGTGCGGCACGAGAATCCCGGCCTTCAGTCCGTGTCGCCGGGCGGAAAACGCCACGCTCTGGCCGTGGTTGCCGCGCGTGGCGGCCACGACGCCTTCCACATTTGGCTGCGTTCGCTTGAGCTCCGCCATGTACACGAGCCCGCCCCGCACCTTGAAGGATCCCACGGG
>JACQVD010000072.1 GCA_016209945.1 Gemmatimonadota bacterium | reverse complement strand
GCCGTCGCGCAGGCCTCCGCGATCCCACTCCCCATGAGCCCGCACCCGAGGACGCCCACCTTGCGAATCGCATCCATCGATGAAACCTCCTGGCCGTTCCCCCTCTTCAAAGCCCGCCCAGCAGGAAATCGAGCCGCTCGCCCAGGCCGCGGAGGACCGGCTCGGGGATCGGATACGCCTGCTCGAACGAGGCGCCCGCTGGGACGGCGTAGGCCGCCCGGTAGCCGTTGGCATACTCGCGAAGCACTCGGTCCATGACCAGGGCGCCGCACCGGACCGCCGCGTAGGCTTCGAGCTCGCGTTCCCTGCCGCGCCTCTCGACCGGTGCCACGTAATCCTGCACGACACCGCGCCCCCACTCGAAGCACATCTCGCGCACGGCCGCGTACAGGATCTCCTGCGGCGATGCCGCGAACCGCACGGCGGCGACGTTAAGGCGCCTGTCGCCCGTCACGAGCCGGCCCTCGGGCCCGAGCGGGAGCGAGACGAGCACCATCCCCTCGTCCAGCTTCGCGGCGAAGAGGAGGGGCTTGAGTCGCGGCGCGAACGTGGAGTCCCAGAGGATTTGCGCGGAGTCCAGCACGGCCCGCCGCGCCGCGACTGCCGAATCCCAGTGCGCGCGGAAGAAACCCTCCCACTCGCGCCGGAGCGCCTGCGCGAACTCGCGCAGCGGCGCCCGCTGCCTGGCCCTCGGGAGCGCCGCGGCCAGCACGGCGGCGCCGATTTGGAGCCGAACGTCCCGCAGGCGCGGTGCCGCCCCGGGCTCCGTGCGGGCGACCGCTTCCACCGCGTCCAGCATCGCGATCGGGTCCGCGTCGAGGAAGTACAGGGGGACGAAGTGCAGGAACTCGTACGCGGTGTCCCTAGAGAACGTCTCCGTGAGAGCGCGTTGCCCCGTCAGAGCCGACCGCTCACGCACCTGGACCACGTACAGCGAGTCGTACAGAGGGAGTGGGGGGAGCGGCGCGCCGGGGGGAGCGGCGCCGTAGCCCAGCACGGCCAGGCCGTGGTACCACAGGTCCACCTGTGGCGACGTGCGCACGCGCCACGAGCCCGTGCCCGGAGGTGTGAGAGGGGTTTGCGCGAGAGCGGAGGAAAGCGTGGCGTGCAGGGCCACGAGACACCCGATCGCACGCCGCACGGAAGCCCGCAGTCGAGGCCGCGCCACTCGCCCCGTAGCGCCCCCTACGGGACCGATTCGACGATCACGGCCATCCCCTGTCCGCCGCCGATACACGCGGACCCGAGGCCGTAGCGGAGGCCGCGGTGTCGCAGCGCGTGCAGGAGATGCACGGTGATGCGCGCGCCGGAGGCGCCCAGCGGATGCGTGAGCGAGATGGCACCGCCGTCCACGTTGACCTTCTCGCGGTCGAGCCCCAGCTCCTTCTCCACGGCGACGTACTGAGGTGCAAACGCCTCGTTCACCTCGATGAGGCCCATGTCGCCGAACCCGAGGCCAGCGCGCTCGAGCGCCTGCCGGCTCGCCGGGGCCGGCCCGATCCCCATGATCTCCGGCGGCACGCCCGCCACACCCCAGGAGACGAGGCGACCCATCGGCTTCAGCCCCTTGCGGCTCGCGTACTCGGCGGACGCGATCACGAGGGCGGCCGCCCCGTCGCCGATCCCGCTCGCGTTCCCCGCCGTCACGATCCCATCCTTCGCGAACGCGGGCGGCAGCTGGGCCAGCTTCTCGAGGGTCGTCTCCGGCCGCATGTGCTCATCACGCTCCAGCGCCGCCTCACCCTTCTTCGCCCGGTACGTGACCGGGACCGCCTCGTCAGCGAACCGCCCCTCCTCCCACGCCAACCAGGCGCAGCGCTGGCTGCGCTCCGCGTAGCGGTCCGCCTCCTCGCGGGTGATCCCGTACCGCTTGGCGAGGTTCTCGGCCGTCTCCGCCATCTTGTAGCCGCAGTAGGAGTCGAGGAGCGCGGCCCAGAGGAGATCTTGAAACTCCGGCCCCGGGCCGAACCGGAGGCCCCAGCGCGCGCCCCAGACCACGTGCGGCGCCTGGCTCATCGACTCCGTCCCGCCCACAAGGCACACCTCGGTCTCGCCGAGCAGGATCCTCTGGGCTCCCTGGACGATCGCCTCGAAGCCGGAGCCGCAGAGCCGGTTCACGGTCACGGCAGGGGTCTCTACGGGGCAGCCGGCCTTGAGCCCCACGTGCCGGGCCAGGTACGCCGCGTCGGGAGACGTCTGCATGACGTTCCCGAAGATGACGTGGTCCACGTCCCGGGCGTCCACGCCCGACGCGTCCAACGCCGCCTTCGCGGCCGTCACCGCCAGGTCGATGGCGCTCTTGTCCCTGAGGGCGCCGCCGAACGTTCCGAAGACCGTGCGCTTCCCGGAGAGAAAAACGACCTCGCGCGGATCGTTCCTGGATTTCGCCATACTGAGATTCCTCCTCCACTCCCCACAGTGCGCCGTCGGGAATTTACACCGCGACGGACACGACGGCGACCGCCGTAGCGTGACAACCCCGCATCGCCTGAAGGGTTCCGCGCGGGGTGGAGTTCCCCGGCGCCGGCCCGGCTCACGCTCCGAGCCGCTGGCGGACGCGCGCGGCCACCCAATCGCCCGCGGCCTCGGTGCCCAGCTCACCCCCGAGGTCGCGCGTCGTCTTTCTGGCGGCGATCGCGTCGGCAATGGCCGCCCGAGCGGTCTCCGCCGCGTCGGGCCAGCCGAGCTCGTCCAGCATGAGCGCCGCGGAGAGGATCGCAGCGAACGGATTGGCGAGGTCCCTCCCGGCCAGGGCGGGCGCGCTGCCGTGCACCGGCTCGAACAGCCCCGTTCGCCCCGGGTGCAGGTTTGCGGAGGGGGCCAGGCCCGGGCCTCCGACGATCTCGGCGGCGAGATCGGAGAGGATGTCGCCGACGAGGTTGGGCGCCACGATCACGTCGAACCGGCCGGGCTCGCGCACGAGCTCCATGCACAGCGCGTCCACATAGCGGTGCTCGCTCTCGAGATCGGCGTACTCCTCGGCGATCTCCGCGAACCTGCGCCGCCAGACGCCGTGGGCCTCCGGCATGGCGTTGGCTTTGTCGGCCAGGGTCACGCGCCTGCGCCCGCGGCTCCGCGCCCACTCGAACGCCGCGCGGATGAGGCGCTCCACGCATCGGCGCGTGTTCACGTCCACGACGATCCCGACCTCCTCCGGCGCCCCCGGCCGATACGTCGCACCCAGCCCCGAGTACGCGCCTTCGGTGTTCTCGCGGAAGATCACGAGATCCACGCCCCGGTCGTCCACGGTGCGCAGCGGTGAGATCCTGCGTGCGAGAAGCCGCGCGGGCCTGAAGTTGATGTACAGGTCGAGCTCCGTCCGCAGGCGCAGAAGGATGCCCCGAGCATGCAACTCGTCGGGGATGCGGGGATCGCCGAAGGCGCCCACGAGGAGCGCGTCGTACTCCCGGGACAGTCGCGCGGGCTCGTCCGGCGGGAGGGCGATCCCCGTCTGAAGGTAGTGGTCGGCGCCGTAGGGGAGCTCGTCCCACTCGCACGGCGCGGCCCCCGCATCGCGCATCGCCGACAGCACCTTCAGGGCCTGGCGCACGACCTCGGGGCCGATCCCGTCACCCGGGATCACCGCGATTCGCTTCCGCTGTCCCATACGTCGCAGAACCTAGGGCGTGGGATCGCACATATCAAAAGCTCAAAAGCGCCGGCCGCCCCGTCATCGTGCGGGGGACAAGCGCTAGGAGGAGGGGCGTTCCCCGAAAATCCCCCAAAAAAAGAGAGCCGGCACGCGCCGGCTCACTCCCACACGAGTCCAGCTCAGCTCTCACATCCCGCCGGGGTGGCTCAGCGCCCAGACGTACGCGGCGACCGCCTTCACCTGGTCGTCCGTGATCGTGCTCCCTCCGCGCGGCGGCATCGGCGTCCCCGTCGTGGACTTCTCCGCAGGGGTCCCTGCCATGATCTGGTTCACCATCGACTCGTACGAGCCGTCCACGTGGATCCACTGCGGGTCCGTCAGGTCAGTGCCGAGGTTGGGCAGCCCTTTCGCGTCCGCGCCGTGGCAGGTGAAGCAGATCCCGGCGCCGTGGAAGATCTCATCGCCCTGCCGCACCATGTCGGCCGTCACTCCCGGCGGGAGCGTGGCCGGGATCGCGAGACCCGGCGTCGCCGGCGCGGGCTGCGCTGCGGCAGGCGGCTCTTCCGCGGGCTGCTGCTGGGCCTGCTCACCGCCGCACCCGGCGAGGGTGACAACGCACGCGGCGGTCACCCAGGCGTGCCGATGAAAGCTCATCACCGTTCTCCTCGAATGTAAGGGTCCGACCTTCACACAAGGTCGAGGGCTCCACGCATCCAGCGAACAACGCGCGGATAATTGGGGGCCAGCCCGGAGGCGCGTCAAGCGGGCCGCGTGAGCGGAAAACGCGAAGCGGTTGCGATCCTCAGGGATCCAGCTCCACGAGGCCCGCGCGCGCCGCCGCCTTGAGGAAGAGCGTGGCGCTCTCCCAGGGGATCGGCTCTCCCGTCGCCCGAGCCCACCGCTCCGCCTGGACCTGCATGAACTCCGCGACGGTCAGCTCGGGGGCGGTGCGATCGCGCATGGCCGCGACGATGGCGCTCCAGCGCCCCACGTAGCACCGTCCGTCGCCCGTGTACGCGCGGTGGAGCCTCAGATCCTCGAGGCTCGGCCCCTTGGGCCTCGCGGGTACCGCCGACGAGCCTTTGAAGAGATCCAGCTGATCGGGATCTTCGATCGCGGAATCGCCCGGAGGGGTGACCTCCGCCAGAAGACGGTCGATCGCGTCGCGTTCCTCCTCCAGCTCCCGCAGCCGGCGACGGTACGGCGCCAGGGAGGCGTGCCCCTCGGGCAGCCCGCGGACCGATTGCTTCAGGTCGAGGACTTTGCGGACGAAGCCGGGCTCCATCTGCTGCTCGAGCGGGATCGCCTCGAACTGTTCGAGGGCCCGTTCGGGGTCGCCGCGCTCGAAGTACAGGTTTCCCAGGTACACCCGCGCCTCGTGGCATTCGGGGTCGAGCTCCAGCGCCTTGCGCAGCCAGCGGACGGCCCGACTGTCGCGACCGAGGCGATGGAGCGCGAACCCGAGCGCGGCCGCCGCCTCGCTCGACTCCGGCTGGACTCGCGTCGCGATCCGGAAGAGCCTCGCCGCGCGCTCGATGAGCCCCTCCCGGAACAACGCGCGCCCCATGGAGAGGACGACCTCCACATCGTCCTTGTAGCCGAGCTCGAGGACGCGCTGGAACGCCCGCACCGCCGCCGGTCGCTCCCCGAGCTTGAGCAGCGTCTCACCGAGACCGACGAGGGCATCCTCCTGGTCCTGATCGAGGGCGAGCGCCTTCTCGAACGCGCGGCGCGCCCACGCGTAGTCCTCGCGGGCCAGGTAGGCGTACCCGAGGCCGACGTGGAGCTCCGTCGCCGACGGGTACAGCGCGAGGCCCTCGCGCAGGACGTCCACCGCGCGGTCGTACTCCCCGCGGCTGTAGAAGCGGTGAGCGTGTTCGCCGTACTCTTCGCTGCTCTGGAACGCCATCCCCATACACACCCTCCCCGGTCACCATGACGGGCCCAGCGAAGGAACTGGTGGCAAGCTCTCGGCGGGGGGACGAGACGACACCGGGTAATGTATATACAGACCGGCTCGTCGTGCCACCCCTGGCCGGCTCCTCAGCCTCGCCCTCCCCGGGAGAGATACGCGCTCTCCCGGATCTCGCTGCGCTCGCCGTCGTGAACGGCGAATCGTGAACCGCTCCAGATCGCCGCCGCCCCGTGCTCGCCGCGGCGGTTCAGCGCGTAGAAGTTCACGTTGAAGTTCGGCCGCCCGCCGGCGTCCAGCAGGCGCTTCTCGACGGTGTTCCTCACGATCCGTCCGAGCGCGTCGAGGCACGCGTCCGTCGGCGGCATCCCGCGGCGCATGTTCTCCACCACGAGCATCGATCCGCAGACCTTCATCACCGCCTCCCCGCGGCCCGTGGACCCGCAGGCGCCCACGTCGTTGTCCACGTACAGGCCCGCCCCTATGAGCGGGCTGTCGCCGACGCGCCCCGGCACCTTGAAGGCCAGCCCGCTCGTCGTCGTGACCCCGGAGACGTTGCCCGCGGCGTCCACCGCGGCGCAGTGGATCGTCCCGTACGTTCGCGTCCCGTCCCACGCGTCCGTGAGCCCGAAGCCCCGGATCGGCTCGCCCGACTCCTCGGGCGTGAGGTAGTCGTCGTCCGCCGACAGACTCGCCCTCCACTCAAGCCACGCGGTTCGCGCGCGATCGGTCAGCAGGTTCTCCTCCTTGAAACCGAATTCGAGGGCGAAGCGTTTCGCCCCTTCGGCCACGAGAAGGACGTGGTCGGTGTACCGCATGACCGCCAGCGCCACCCTCGACGGGTACCGGATCCCCTCCAGGGCGGCGACGGCCCCGGCGCCCCGGGTCGGCCCGTGCATGACCGACGCATCGAGCTGCACGACCCCCAGGGCGTTCGGCAGGCCGCCGTAGCCGACGCTCGTGTCCTCGGGGTCCTCCTCCACCAGGTTGACCCCCGCCACCACTGCCTCCAGCGCGTCCGCCCCACCACGGATCATCTCCATCGCCCGCTCCGTGGCGCGCAGCCCGTTCGCGCTCGAGACGACGACCGGCCGGCTCGCGCCCGGCAGCCGCTCCGAGCCCCGCTCGAACGGGACGCGGGAAAGACGCAAGCCACCGAGCCCGAAGGCGGCGCTCTTCAGAAACTCCCTGCGTGTCGTGCCCACCGGTTTGCCCTCCCGCCGAGGATCATCTCGCGGCCTCGAGCCCTACGGTCTCGAGGCCGTATCGCTTGATCTTGCTGTGCAGAGTCGCCCGCGAGATCCCCAGGATCGCGGCGGCCCGCGTGCGATTGCCACCCGCGCGCTCCAGTACGACCCGGATGTGCCGCCGCTCGATCTCCTCGAGGTTCGCGAGCTCGTGGGCGTCCCGTGCGTCGCCTCCCTCCAGGAGCGGCAGGGCACGGATCTCCGCCGGAAGGTGCTCCAATCGAATGAGCTCGGCATCGCCCGCGAGGATGCGGGCACGTTCCAGAACGTTCCTGAGCTCGCGCACGTTTCCCGGCCAGGAGTGGCGCTGGAGCGCCGCCCCCGCCTGGGGGTGCAGCTGCGCCGGCCCCCGGGGCATCTCACGCTCGAGTTCCGCCAGGAGGCGCTGCGCCAGGTCGGCGATGTCCTCGGGTCCGCGGCGGCGAAGAGGAGGCAGCTCGATCGTGACGACGTTCAGCCGGTAGAACAGATCCTCGCGGAAACGGCCGGCGCCGACGTCCGCCTGGAGGTTCCGGTTGCTCGAGCCGATGAGGCGCACGTCCACCTCGATCTCCTGCGTGCCACCGAGCCGGCGGAAGGTCCGGGTCTCGAGGACGTTGAGGAGCCGCGGCTGGAGGCCCGGGTCCAGCTCGGCGATCTGGTCGAGCAAGAGCGTGCCGCCGTGCGCGATCTCGAGCAACCCGCGCTTCAGCGTCTTGGCCCCCGTGAAGGCACCCTTCTCGTGGCCGAAGAGCTCGCTGGCCAGGAAGTCGCCGGTCAGGCTCGCGCAGTTGACAGTGACGAACGGCCCCTTGGCGCGCGGGGAGTGGCTGTGGATCCGCTCGGCGAGCCAGCCCTTCCCGGTCCCGCTCTCGCCGAGGAGCAGAACGGTCGTCCGGTCCGCTTCCGCCACCCGCAGCGCCTGTTCCGCGATCTCCCGCATGACCGGCGAGACGCCGAGCCCGGCCGCCAGGTCTTCCGCGCCGCTGCGCTCGCGGAAGTAGCGGTCCCGCTCGCGCCGCCGCGACTGCTCCAGGGCGCGCTCCATCGTGAGCTGGAGGTGCGCGAGATCCACCGGCTTCGCGAGAAAGTTCTCGGCGCCGGCTTTCACCGCCTCGACCGCCGTGGGGACATCGGCGTGCCCCGTGAGCATCACGACGGTCGCGCCTCGCCCGCTGAGCACCTGGAGCAGGTCGAGGCCTGTGATGTCCGGGAGGTAGAGATCCAGGAGCACGACGTCCGGCCGCCGGGCATCGTACAGATCCAACGCTTCCCGCCCGGTCCCGGCGCGCAGCACCTCCCAGTTCAGGCGTTCGAACAATTTCCCCAGCCCTGAGAGGATCTCCGGGTCGTCGTCCACAAGGAGGATGGACCCGACCATCTCGCCCCGCTAGCCCGCCTTCTGAACCAGCCGCGGGAAGCGTTGGACTCCTTCCAGGCGGAAGCCACGGGCCCGCGCACGCAGGAAGGCCTCGACGACTTGCCGATCGAATTGCACGCCGGCACCCCGCTGCACTTCCCGGGCTGCGTCTTCCTCGGACAGCGCCTTCCGATACGGCCGCTGGCTCAGCATGGCGTCGAAGGCGTCCACCACGGCAAGGATCCGCCCCTCGATCGAGATCGTGTCGCCTTGGAGGCCCGCCGGATAGCCGCTCCCGTCCCACCGCTCCTGATGATGCAGGATCCCGGAGATCGCCGGGCGCAGGTAGGAGATGTCCTGGATGATCTCCACCCCCCGCTCGGGATGCGTCTTCATGAGCGAGCGCTCCTCGGGGGTCAGGGGCCCCGCTTTGTTCAGGATCGAGTCGGGGATCGCCAGTTTCCCGATGTCGTGGAGGAGCGCTCCGAGCCACAGACCGTGCATCGGCTCCGGGTCGAGCCCGAGCTCCGCGCCCACGGCGACGGCCAGTTCCATCACCCGGCCCACGTGGCCCGCTGTGTACCGATCGCGCGCCTCGATCGCCGAGGACAGGCCGATCAGGCCTTCGACGAACAGCCGCTCGATCCGCTCGGCCTGCTCCTGCACCCGTTGCTCGAGGTGCTGCCGGTACGCCCGGTTCTCCCGGAGCAGGCGCCGGTGCTCCAGGGCGCGGGTCACGCTGTGGGAGAGTTGCTCCAGGTCGAAGGGCTTCAGAATGTAGTCGTCGGCGTTGAGGCGCAGGGCCTGCACGGCGAAGTTCACCTCCGCGTGCGCGGTCATCACGATCACCTGGGTCTCGGGATCACGGGCTTTGACCTCCTTCAGGAGCTCGATCCCCGACAGCCCGGGCATCTGCACATCGGTGAGCACGAGGTCGAACTCCTGCCGTCCGAACGCGTGCAGGGCCTCCTCGGCGGAGTGGGCCAGCACGCACTCGTAGCCGTCGCGAGTGAGCCGCGTGGAGAGCGCCTGCGTGATGGCCGGCTCGTCGTCCACCACGAGCAGGCGAGCGCGGGTTCCCGTGGAGTCTATGACGCCTCCTTCAGCCGTTCGAGCTCCTGCATCGCCTGCCGGATGCGGAGCGCCATCTCGCGGATCGTGGTCAGGTACGCGCGCTGCTCCGGCGCCAGATCCGGCACGTCCATCTGCAGGAGGTCGAGCTGGGTCAACATCGCCGTGAGCGAGTTGTTCACCGCGTGACGCGCGCGGGCGACCGCGGCCAGGACCGCCTCGATCCGCTTCTCCGGGTCGGACGGAGCGGCGCTCATCATGCCCGAGCGCCCGAGCGCTCCGAGGCCGCCGCTCGCGTCGCCTTGGGCCGCGTCATGCGCAGGAGCTTCACGCGCCGATTCTCGACATCCTCGACGACGAAGACGACGCCCTCGCCGGCGGTGACCCGATCGCCGACGACGGGCAGCCGGCCCAGCTCGCCCAGAATGAAGCCCGCCAGCGTGTGGTAGTGATCCGTCGGCAGCCGCAGCCCGAACCGCTCGTTCACGTCGTGGATGGGCGTCGCCCCGCCGAGGAGCACGTCGCCCTGGCCCGTCATCCGGATCGCGGGCTCCGCTACCTCGTACTCGTCGTAGATCTCGCCCACGATCTCCTCCACGAGATCCTCCAGCGTGACGAGCCCGAACGTGCCGCCGAATTCGTCCACCACGATCGCCTGGTGGATCTTCTTCTCCCGGAACTCGCGCAGGCAATCGGCCACGGGCTTCCTGTCCGGCACGAAGTACGGCTCCCGCATGACCGCCCGGAGATCGAAGCCCTGCCTTGCTGTCCACGTCGCGTGGTCCAGCAGATCCTTCACCAGGAGGACGCCCACGATCCGATCCACGCTCCCCTCGTACACCGGGATGCGGGAGTACCCCGACTCCCGGACCACCGCCACGAGGTCCTCGAGCCCCATGTCCGCGGGAACGGCCACCATGTCCCGGCGCGGCGTCATCACCTCGCGAATCACGGTCCGCGGAAGGGCGAACACGCCCTCGATCATCTCCACCGCCTGAGGACCGACCATACCGCGCTCGCGGCTCTGGTGCAGCAGCATCTCCAGCTCCTCGGGGCTGTGCACGCGCTCGAAGACCTGAGGGACTCGCAGGCGCACGAGGCGCAGAAACGCGTTCGCGGACTCGTTGAGGATCCAGATGACGGGAGCGCCGACGCGGGTGAAGAGGACGAGCGGCCACACGACCACGCGGGCGACGGGCTCCGGCTTGAAGATCGCGAGCGCCTTCGGCGCGAGCTCCCCGAGCACGACGTGCAGCAGGGCGATGATGCCGAACGCGATCGACGCCGCGACCACGTGCCCCCCAATGAGGTCCCACGGGCGGCCGAGGCCGCCGAAGAGGAGGATGAACGTCTTCGCCAGGAAGGGCTCGCCCATCCATCCGAGGCCGAGGGAGGCGAGCGTGATCCCGACCTGGCAGGAGGACAGGTAGTAGTTGAGCTTCCGCTGCGCCGCCAGGACGCTCTTCGCCAGGCGATCGCCGCGCTCCGCATCCGGACGCACCTTCGTGGGCCGGGCGCTGACAAGGGCGAACTCCGCGGCGACGAAGAACGCGTTGGCGCCGACGAGAAGAAGGACCGCGAGCAGTTTCAGCAGAACTTCGAGCGATGACATGGGGTGTCGCCGCCGACCGGCTCAGCCGCCACCGGCCGCGGCCCGCGTGGAGAGGTTAGACGCCGTGCGGGATGATCGGCTTGCAGTAACGCCGGCCGAGCGTCTCCAACTCCTCGAGCTCCGTCCGGTCCAGTTGAGGGTACCGCTCCGCCATGTACCCCATGGTATCCCGGATCCACTCCTCCTGCTGTTCCGCCGTGGCCTCCAAGACGCCGCAGCGGCGGATGTGACTGAAGAGCTCGTCCCGCGCCCGCTCCGACAGAGTTGGTTCCCGCTTCACGACGCGGCGTTTGCCCAATATCTCCTCCTCCCGCTAGAATCGTCCCCGGAAACCAGTGCCTAATATAGCGCGTCCGGGGGAACCGTTGCAAACCGCGCGGCAGCGTCTGGGTCCCGCAGATCTCGAGATCGACCGGGCTCTCCTCACGGGGATCGCCGAGGAGATGGGCGCCGCCCTGCGCCGCAGCGCCCACTCGCCGAACATCCGGGAGCGGCGAGACTACAGCTGCGCGCTCTTCGACCGCATGGCCGTGCCCGTCGCGCTCGCGGATCACATGCCCGTGCATCTGGGCGCCATGCCTCGCAGCGTCGAAGCGGCGATCCGTGCCGTCCGTCTCCGGCCGGGGGACGTGGTCGTCCTGAACGACCCCTTCGAGGGTGGGACGCACCTCCCCGACATCACGGCCGTGCGTGCCGTGCCCGCGGGCCGGCGGCGGGAACCCGTGGCCTACGTCGCCGCCCGCGCGCACCATGCCGACGTGGGCGGCATCGCTCCCGGCTCGATGCCGCTCGCCCAGGAGATCTACCAGGAGGGCCTCCGCATCCCGCCCGTGCGGCTCGTGCGTCGCGGCCGGATTGACGGCGACGTGTGGCGCGTTCTCCTCGCCAACGTCCGCACGCCCGAGGAGCGGGAAGGCGACCTGCACGCGCAGCTGGCGGCTCTGGACACGGGCGTGCGCCGGGTGACGGCGCTCGTGCGGCGACGGGGCCTCGCGGAGTTCCGCCGCGCCCTGTCGGAGCTCGTGGCGTACGGCGATCGGCTGCTGCGCGCGGCGATTCGCGCGATCCCCGACGGGGTCACCTCCGCCGAGGACGTTCTCGACGACGACGGCGTCGATCCGAACCCGGTGCCGATCCGTATCCGCCTCGAGGTGCACGGCTCGACGATGCGGGTGGACTTCGCCGGCTCCGGACCGCAATGCCGCGGAGGCGTGAACGCCGTGGCGGCGATCACCGAGTCCGCAGTGCGGTACTGTCTCCGCTGCGCCGCCGAGGCGCTGCTGGGCGTCGCCCTTCCCGCCGGCGGCGGTGCCTTCCGCGCGGTCACGCTCGCCCTTCCGCAGGGGAGCGTCGTGGCCGCGCGCCCGCCGGCGGCGGTCGCCGCCGGGAACGTGGAGACCTCGCAGCGCATCGTGGACGTCGTGTTCCAGGCACTCGGCGAGGCACTGCCGGACCTCATCCCCGGGTGCTCGAGCGGCACCATGAACAACATCACGCTGGGCGGAATGGACCCGCGCAGGGGCGCGCCCTTCGCGTACTACGAGACCGTGGCGGGCGGGATGGGTGCGGGGCCGAGGGGCCCCGGCCTCTCCGGCGTGCACACGCACATGACGAACTCGCTGAACACCCCGATCGAAGCGCTCGAGCACAGCGTGCCGATCCGGGTGCGACGCTACGCGCTGCGGCACGGGACCGGCGGCGCAGGTCGGCACCGCGGCGGCGACGGCCTGCGCCGCGACCTCGCGTGCCTCGTTCCGGCCCGCGTGAGCGTGCTCAGCGAGCGCCGCAAGTTCGCGCCCTGCGGCGCGCGCGGTGGAAGCGCCGGAGCGCGCGGCGAGAACGCTCTCTGGCGGGACGGGCGATGGCACGAGTTGCCCGGCAAGGGCACGTGGGATCTCCAGCCCGGAGAGGTCCTCAGCGTTCGAACGCCCGGCGGCGGAGGATGGGGGGCGCCCGAGACGTGACATGCGCCGACGCCCCGAGCGCGCAGGTCGAGAAGACCCGGCTCGTGGCCGCCGGCCGTCGCGTCGTCGTACGGCGCCGCCGCGCCGCCTCCACGCCACCGGCGTCGCCGCCCGTGCTCCTCGTGCACGCGCTCGCCGCCTCCTGGCGATGGTGGCGCCCGGTCCTCCCGCACCTCGGCCGCGGCCGCGAGATCCTCTTGCCGGATCTCCCGGGCTTCGGAGGCTCGCCCGGCCTTCCGTGTCCGATCCCTGATCAGGCGCGGATCCTCGCCGCGACCCTGGATCACCTCGGGATCGCCGCGGCCCACGTGGTGGGCCACTCCATGGGAGGCGCCGTCTCCGCCGAGCTGGCCGCGCGGTATCCGGAGCGCGTCGTGAGCCTCGTGCTGGTGGATTCCGCGGGCCGGCCGTTCCGAGCCTTTCCGCACTACCTGGGCAGGCTCGCGCAACCGTGGTCGTGGTGCCGGCCTTCCTTCATCCCGACCCTCGTGTCGGATGTCATCCGGACGCGGCCGCTGCGCCTCGCCGTTGGAATCCGGCGCCTCCTGGTGTACGACATCCGGCCCGCGCTGCCGGCCATCGCGGTTCCCACGCTCGTCGTCTGGGGCGAGAAGGACCGCTTGCTCCCCTCGGAGGCGGGGAGCGATATGGCCCGTTCGATTCCGGGCGCGCGTCTCGAGACCCTGCGCGGCGCCGGTCACATCGTGCCGGCAGACCGGCCCGCGGAGCTCGCGCGCTTGCTGGAGGACTTTTGGGGACGCGTCAGCAACCGGATCCCTGAAACCCGGGGAGCGTGGACAGGGGAGCGCCCCGCCGGCGCGCCTTGAGGTGCAGGCTCAGCGAGCCCACCATCGCCTTTGATCGCGTGAGCACGACGATCCGGTCCGCATCGTCGCTCACGAACACCTCGGATTCCCCGCCTTCGCCGTAGACGCCGCCGGCCTTCACGATGGGGCGCACCACGACGGTCTCGAACCGGCCGGCGGGGACATCCACCGTCTCGCGGCGCAGCACCTCCAGGATCACCGGGTTTCGGTCGGACCGGTAGTAGCGGTGGAACTCGTAGCGCGCTCCCACCTCGAGCGGCAGCGCCCGCAGGAAATACAGGAACGACGCGTCGTCCAGCGGCTCCGGCGGGATCGTGTCCATCCGCCCATCGTTTCGCAGCGACAGCCCGCGCTGCACGTCGAAGACGTACTCGCGATTGCGGATGTAGTCGCCCTGGCGGAGGCTCTGCCGGAACTTTCGCGAGAAGAGCCCGCGCACATCGATCCACGATTCCTGCTCGTCGTCCACGCGGTAGAAGGGGAGGCCGCCCCGAATCGTGAACCGCACGTGGTACGTCGGCGACCCATCGAGCGTGTCGATCCCTACGACGCGCATCTCGGCCGCGCCCACGCCGAAGGGCCCGAACTTGACGTCGTATGTCAGGCGCTCGCCGACACCGAACGGGACAGCCGCGAGACAGGTCCGCGGCCCATCCTGCGACCGCGACGGCCCGCTCTCCGCACCCCCCGCACCCGCCGCACCCCCGGGCGCGAGGGCGAGACCGCCGAGGAGAGGGAAGAGACACAGCGCTCGCCGGGTCACCGTCGCACCCTCCCCCGCCCGCTCCCCTTCATCCTCTCTGTGCGGCGCCCGTCATCACCCGCCCGCACGGCCGGCCGAACCCGCATCCCGGATGGCGGCCCGGGCAAAACCGCTCGGCTCGGTCGCGGCGGCCGTGCCAGGAGTCGCACGAGATCCCCGAAGAGCGCCCAGGGGCGGAAACGACCGGGACGCTGGAGGCGGTCGCGCCGGAGCGCACCCGACTGCTCCTCGATCCGACGGCAGAGCGGGGCGACGCGCGCCAGCCACTCGAGGTTCGCCACCCATCCGCGATGCCGCACGAGCGGCCCTCCGCCCGCGGACTCGTACGCCCGCTTCACGGTCACCAGCCGGACGGCCCGGTAGCCCGAGAAGGGATCGGAGATGTGGGCCGGGATCTTGAGGCGCCGGCCGAGCCACCGCCGCGCGCGCCGCAGCCACGCGAGCGTGCGGGGAACGCCCTCCCCGCCGGCCATCACGGCGATGACGAGGTCGGCGCCGCCCTCGATCGTCTTCACGAGCGCGGGGAGAAGGGCGGGATCCTCGCTGAAGTCCGCCTGCATCGTGACCGCCACGTCCCGCTTCGGATGCGTGCACTTCGAGAGCGCCAGCCGGAGAAGCTCCTCCAGCGAGGCGCCGTACCCGAGGCGCTCCCGATGGCGCACGACCGTGAGCGGCAGCACGCGGGCGTACGGCGCCACGGCCTCCGCGGTGGCGTCCGTGGAGGCGTCGTCGAGCAGAAGGATGGCGTAGTCGCGCGCAAACTCCGACATGACCTCCCGAATCTTCCAGAGGAGCACGCCGGCGGTGCCCGCCTCGTTGTACGCCGGGATGCAGATGTAGATCACGGTTCCCGCCTCTCCGGGCCGATCCGCCGTGCGCCGGTCGCGCGCGACTCCTCTTTCGCCGGCGAGCTGGGCGGCGCCGGTTTCCAGCGCCTATGATGCCAATAGTACTGCTCCGGGGAAAGCCGAACGAATCGTTCGAAGTGCGCCGTCCACTGTGCGGTGAGCGCGCGCACGGCGTCGTCCCGCGCCGCCGGCTCACGAGACGCTTCGGTCGCCGGGGATACCGACGGCACGGAAACCTCCTCGATCTCGCACAGGTAACGGCGCCCGGGGCCCACACGGCGCAGGGCACCGACGAAGAGGGGTACCCGCAGGGCGAGCGCGAGTGCCGCGGGCCCGCGGTGCGTGAAGGCCGGCCGTCCCAGGAACGGGACGACGACCCGGCGATCCGCGGCGTGCTGATCGGCGACGAAACCCAGGACGCCGCCCTGACCCAGGATCGCGCGCGCGGAACGAGCGACCTCCGCGCGGGGCACGAGTCGGATCCCCAGCCGCTCGCGCACCCGGCGGAGATACCGGTCCAGCGGCGCGTTCCGCTGCGGGCGGAAGACGCCGTACATCTTGACTCCCGCAGCGGCGAGGGAGGCGGCCGACAGCTCCCAGTTCCCGAAGTGGCCCGTGACGACGAGCGCGCCGCCCCGCTCCGCAGCCCGACGCAGCGGCTCCAGGCCCCGATACTCGACGTCCCCGCTAAGCGCCTGCGGGCCCTGACGCGAGAACGCGATCGTCGCCACGGCTTCCCGCACGACATGGACGTAGGTCGCGCGCGCGAGCCGCCGAACCCAGTCTCGCGACGCGTTGGGGTACGCGGCGGCGATCTGTGGCTCGACCACCCGCCGTCTCACGCGAACGATCTGAAAGAGCATCCAGCCGACGCAGGCCGCCGCGCGATCGGCGAGCGACGGCGGACATCGCGAGAGCGGCTCGAGAACGCCTCGCAGGGCGCCGTACTCGAGCCAGTGGCGCAGCCTACGCACGATGCGCCCAAGGGATCATCCGCCAAGGTCGCGCCGTCAACGGCATCCCCAGCGCTCCTCGATCGCCCGCTCGTACAGCGTCACGTACTCGCGGGCCATGCGGACGTGCGTGAAGTTCTCCAGGGCGTACGCGCGGCAGGCGTGCGGATCGTAGCGGAGCCCGCCGCGTTCCAGAGCGGCCACGGCTTCCACGAACGCGTCTTCGCCCTCGCACAGGCATCCCATGTCCGGGCGCAAAAGCTCCGGCATCGACCCGCGAGGCGACGCCAGGACCGGCGTCCCGCTGATCCACGCCTCGACGACCACGAGCCCGAAGGGTTCCTCCCATTCGATCGGGAAGAGAAGGGCCCGGGCGCCGGCCAGGAGTCCCGCCTTTCGCGCGCCTCCCACGCTGCCCACCCATCGGATCCTCCGACCCCAGCGCCACCGCCAGCCCCCTGCGACGACGAGCCGGACCCCGGCGCGACGCGCGACGCGCTCCGCCGTCGAGACGCCCTTCACCCGGCGGCTCGCCTTTCCCAGAAAGAGGTAGTGCGCGTCCTTCTGGGCGCGGAACGCGTACTCCGCGGGGTCCACGCCGTTGTATACGAAGAACCTGCCGCCCATGCGGGTCATGTGGTCCCTCGACACGAAGACGCTGTTGGGCGGCAGCGGCCCCCGCTCGTTCCCCTGAATCATGACCAGGTGTGGCTTCGAGACCCGCGCAGCCACGGGCTGGACGAAGTGGACCGCGTCCGCGTCTGCCGGTATGAGGCGCGCCGGGTCGTAGTCCGGATCCCCGTAGAGATGCTCGAACTCGCGCCGGCTCGCGCCGACGACGGGGACGCCGTCCACGCGGCTCCCCGCCCGGGCGACCACAAGGACCTCGTGACCGAGCTCCCGGAGCCCCCGGGCAAGCCACACGAGGACGCGCTGCGTGCCGCCATACCCCCGCACGGGAAGCTTGTGGTGCGTGACAATCGCGACCCGCACGGCTCAGCCGACCCGCACGTAGTTCCGGTGCTCGAACGGCCGCCACCCGCTGGCGCGCTCGACGGCGTCCGAGAGGATCGCCTTCACCGACTTCCAGCTCCAGTCGCGCGGATAGTCTCGGGGCTCGAAGTCCCAGCGGTCCCGCTCGATCCACCCCCGCATGACGCCCGGATGCGAGCCCTCGAAACGGCGCAGCCCGGGGATCCTCCGGAACGAGTACCGCGTCCGCTTCTGCCACTCCGGATCGCGGCGGAACCGGTACCACTGGAGGACCTTCTGCCCGGCGACCTCCGGGCGCTTCGCCCACCCGTAGTGGAAGATGCGGGCGCCCGAGAGAACCGCTCGCGGCTTCCTCCCGTCCACGCGGAACCCCTGCGCGCCGGCCACCGAGCGGATGCCGGTCGCCTTCTTCACGATGCGCACCTCCCGGCGATACCACCGGCGGCCGGTCCCGATCCAGTCGAAGGACCCGTAGAAATGGAGGTAGTCGAAGACGAGCGCCTCCACGCGAGGGTCCTCCGCGTGCTGCTCCATGGCCGCCCGCGCCTCCGACACGTCGTCCTCGTGCAGAACCTCGTCCGCCTGGATGTAAAAGCACCAGGTGCCGCGGCAGCGGTCGAGGGCGAGGTTCGTCTGGAGCGAGTGCATCAGGTTGCCGACCGTCACCTCATCTCCCCAGACGCTCTCAAAGACCCGGATCTTGGGGTCACCGATCCCCCTCACGACCTCAAGGGTCTCGTCGTCCGAGTCGCCGGCGTTCACGATGATCTCGTCGCAGAGCGGCGCGATCGAGCGGAGCGCCGCCTCGACCGGATACCGGTACCTCACCGCGTTTCGGACGATGGAGAACCCCGAGACGAACACGTCGGACACTTCGTTCATCTCCTCCCCGGATGCGGCGCCGGTCCCCCAGTGCTAGAGTTGCCGGCGTCCGCCCTCGCGCCTCAGGGCCACCAGGACTCCTCTCCCCGCGTAGAGGAGCCACGTCTCCCACGACCGGTGGCCGTGCAGGTACGGCTTGATCCTCCGGCCCTTGTTGGACGGTGGCACGCTGTCGTCCACGATCACGACGCTCCCCGGCACGAAGAGGTTCTCGATCGCCCGGAACTCGCCCCAGATCTGGTCCGCGTCGTTCGCCGAGTCGAAG
>JACQVD010000070.1 GCA_016209945.1 Gemmatimonadota bacterium | reverse complement strand
TCGCCCTCGAGGCCCAGCTCACGGCACAGCTCGAGCGCCGCCGGAGGCTCAGCCAGGATCGAATCCGGCCCCACGTCCAGCACGAAGCCGTCCCGCTCCTCCGTCCGAATCACACCGCCGAGCCGATCCGCCGTCTCGAAGAGAGCGAGCCGATCGAGGCTCGCGGACCGCTCGAGATGATACGCGGCCGCGAGGCCCGTGCTGCCACCGCCGACGATTGCGACGCTGGGCATCTTCGGTGGGCGCGAGGCCGGTCTAGCCTGCGCCGCCCGCGGTCTGCGCCCTCGCGCCGCTCGACCGAGGCACGATCCCGACCATGCGGAGCGGGCCCCCGGTGCCGCCGCCGATCTTCATCGGGAGCGCCACCACATACGCGCCCGTCTCGGGCAGGCGGTCGAGCGAGGCCACGTTCTCGAACGCCGGGATGTTCGCCGCGAAAAGGATCTGATGCGACTCGAAGCGCACCGACTGCCCGAAGTCGATGCTCGGCGTGTCGATCCCCACGGCATCGATCTTCCGCTCGGCGGCGAGCCAGCGGGCCGCGTCGGGGTGCAGGCCCGGGAAGTGGAGCTCAGGCACCGCCGCTTCCCCGGTCAGCGTCGTCCCGAGATAGCGCGCGCGGTCCGGCCAGTACCGCCCCCACCCCGTGCGGAACAGAACGATCGCGCCATCGGGGATGCGGCCGTTGCGCGACTCCCAGACCTCCAGATCGGCGACCGTCACCCGGTAGTCCGGGTCGCCCTCCGTCCTGGCGCTCACATCGACGACGACGGCCGGACCGACGAATTGATCGACGGGAATCCGGTCGGCCGTGTGCCGCCCCTCGGCAAAGTGGATCGGGGCATCCAGGTGCGTTCCTCCGTGCTCCGCCGTGCAGAAGTTGTTGGCCGCGTAGTAGAACCCCGCGGGCGTCATCCCCGCGGCCACCACCTGGAGCTGGAAGGGCTGCGACGTCGGCCAGTAGATCGTCGTCGCGTCGAAGGGATGGCTCATGTCAATCCACTCGGCCGATGCACCGGAGAAGAGGGCGCCGATGATGGCCTGCGCATCCGGTCCACGCTTTTCACACCCGAGCCACGCGACACAGCCCGCGGTGACGGCGAGCGCACCCTGGCGAAAAGATCGCATCGTCTCCTCCTGCCGTTTCGCGTCTCGAATCATGCGCTGGGCGACGGGTGCCTTCCTCCAGCGGCCCACGCGTTCCGCACGATCTGGGCCAGCGCATCGATGAAGTCCGGGTCGTCGTTCAGCGACGCGGTTCGCCGGAGCTCGATCCCGTTGCGCTTCGCGACGTTCTGGCACTCGATGTCGAGGTCGTAGAGGATCTCCAGATGGTCGGCGACGAAGCCCGCCGGGCACACGAGCACGCGCCGTACGCCGTCCAGGGCCAGCGCCTCGATCGTCTTCGCCAGCGACGGCCCGAGCCACGGCTCGTATCCGCGTCCCTCGCTCTGGTATGCCACGACCCACGAAGGATTCCCGAGTCTCCGCGCGATGAGCGCCGCCGACTCCAGAAGCTGCTCCGGGTACGGGTCGTCCCACTCGCGAATGCGCTCCGGCAGGCTGTGGGCGCTGAACACGATCGCGGCCTCGTCGAGGCTCCATCCGGCGGACTCCAGGGCCGCACGCACACGGGCGGTGAGGAGCTCGATAAATCTCGCCTCCGTGTGCCATGACTCGATCTCCCGAACCCGCAGCGGTGCCGTGAGCCGCTCGTTCGCCTCGCGGACGGCTCGGAGATAGCCGCCCACGCTCATGCGCGAGAAATGCGGGGCCATCACGAGCGCTACGGCGTCCTGCACGCCCTCCTGCGCGAGCTCCGCGACGGCGTCCGCGATCCAGGGCGGGAAGTGCTTCATCCCGACCGCCGCGCGCACGGGCCTCCCACCGAGCCCGCCCGTGGCGTTGAGTCTCGCCTCCAGCGCTCTCGCCTGGCGGCTTGTGATCTCCGCGAGCGGCGAGAACGAGCCGATCGCCGCGTAGCGCCGCTTGAGATCCGCGATGGCGGGTGGCGGCACACGCTCGACCGTGCGCCCGGGCGGCGCGTACTCGTTCAGGATGTGATGGAGGTACGCCTCGAGCTGCCGATCGTCCGTGGAATCCTCCGGAGACCCGTAGGCCATGACGAGGAGGCCCACCCCCGAGGTGCTCGCCATCACGTTCGCTGACCCCGCCCCGGCTCGTAGCGTCGAACCTCCTCGACCACGACCGCCACGTGCTCGACCGGCGTGTGCGGAAGAACCCCATGTCCGAGATTGAAGACGTAACCCGGATGCCGGCTCCCTTCGCTCACCACGGCTCGGGTCGTTTCGCGCAGCCGCTCCATGGGCCCGGCGGCCAGGAGCGCCGGATCGAGGTTCCCCTGGAGTGCCGTGCCCGCCCCCACGATGGCGCCGGCGTCCCGAAGCGGCACGCGCCAGTCCACCGAGATCGCATCGGCTCCGGCCTCCGCCATCGCCGGCAGCAACGTGGCCGTCCCCGTCCCGAAGAGGATCACCGGAGTGCCGGCATGGCGAGCCTTGAGCTCACGGATGATGAACCGTATGTGAGGCAGCACGAAGGCGCGGCAGTCGTCGGGCGCCAGCGTGCCGACCCAGGAATCGAAAAGCTGAACGGCGTCCGCCCCGGCCGCGATCTGCGCCGCGAGAGCCTCCAGGGCCACGCTCCGGAGCGCCTGCATCAATCGGTCCCAGGCCTCCGGGTGGCGGAACATGAAGGTCTTCGTCCGCGCGCAATCCCTCGACGAGCCGCCCTCGGTCAAGTACGAGGCGAGGGTGAACGGCGCGCCGGCGAAGCCGATGAGCGCCTTGTCCTGCGGAAGCACCGCCCGCACCCGGGAGATCGCCTCGAGGGTCGGCGCGACGGCCGCGCGCGGGTCCGCGACGTCGAGCCGATCCACATCGCGCGGCTCCTCGATTCGGGTCTCGATCACCGGGCCCTCCCCTTCCGCGAACCGGAAGGCGACGCCCAGCGTGGAGAGCGGCAGGAGGATGTCCGCGAAGATGATGGCGGCGTCGAGATCGAAGCGCCGGAGCGGCATCATCGTGACCTCGGCCGCGAGCCGCGCATCGCGCGCCAGTTCGAGGATCGAATGCTGCGCGCGCAGGGCCCGGTACTCCGGCAGGTAGCGTCCCGCCTGCCGCATGAGCCAGATCGGAACCCGATCCACAGGCTGGCACTGGAGCGCACGCAGGAGCCGCGGCGCGTTCACGGCAGTGGCCCGCACTCCGGGACGCCGGCGCTCACGACCGCCCGGGCCCCCGGCCGGCCTCCAGGAAGAGCCGGCAGCAGAGGGAGCCGGCCCGAGCACCGGGCTCCAACTCCGCCGCCCGGGCCCAGCGCCACGACCGATACTGCGTCACGCCGGTCACGGGCTGAGGCACCCGGGGTTCACCGTCCGTGCACCGGGCCTCGTAGACTCGCATGCGAATCCGGCGGCCCGCTCTCCGATCCTCGCCTTCCGCGAGGAGGGCGCCGGCGGCCAGCGAAACCCCGAGCTTCTCCCTCCCCACCCGTGCCACGACCTCCTCCCACAACTCGTCCGCCTTTTTCGATGCCGCGGGCAGTCCCCAGATGCCCGGAAGATCGGGATCGTCCTCCGGGCGGAGCACGGCGAGGACCTCGTCGCGGCCGCCGCCGCGGTACACCGCACACGCGACGACGTCCTTCACGGGCTGGAGCAGGTCGAGCAGCGTCGCGTGCAGTTCGGGCGTCGCCGCGGCGACTGTCGTGAAGCGCCCGCGCTCGGCGAACCTGGCCGAGCCTTCGAGCGACGACCAGACGCCGCCCGCTTCCTCGACGATGAGCGTCGCCGCGGCCACGTCCCACACGGCGACCCGGCCGTGAACGGCGGCGTGCAGACGGCCGCACGCGACCCCGCAGACCTCGAGCGCCGCCGCTCGAAGCGCCCGCACTTTGCGAACCCGCGGGACGATGCCCTCGAGGACGCGCGCCCGCACGTCTCCATCGCCCAGCGTGTCCACGGGGAGACTCACGTCGGCGCGTGGCAACTCGCGCACGGGATCCGGAGCGATCGGCCGGTCGTTCCAGAAGGCGCCGCCCCCGCGGATCGCGCGGAAGTAGTCGTCGTGGATCGGATCGTAGACGCCGCCCACGAGTGCCTCGCCGTCCTCCAGATAGGCGCACGTGATACTGAAGAGCGGGACCCCGCGCACGAAGTTCGTGGTCCCGTCGATCGGATCGACGGCAAGGAAACGCCCCGCGGCGTCCAATTCCGGGGACGGTGCCGACTCCTCCGCGACGATCGGGACATCGGAGAGTGCCGCGCGCAGCTCCGACGTCACGATCCCCTGCACATCGATGTCCGCAGTCGTCACCGACGTGCCGTCGGGTTTGCGGGCCACGCGGAAGTCGCGCGTCATATACGCCTCGCGCGCCTTCGCCCCGCCGGCCTGTAGCGCGCGCCGGATCGCCTTCTCGATCTCCTGCCAATGTGCTGTCACACCGGCAAACTACTGGCGCCACAGGGACTCCGCGAGTTGCCGGCGCCGCGCGGCGCGCCACGTCCGCGGGCCGGCCGTCAGAGCTCGCCGGGGAAGCGGCCGCCGTCCTTTCGGCTGCGCCGACACCCCTTGCGGTACTGTGCGGGCCGGCAATATAGCGCAGCCCTTTACGGGACGCGTATTCTGCCTCGTGTCTCGCCGTGGGGGAGCCATGCCGATTCTGCACTGGTCCGATTCCGAAATTCGCGATCTTGGAGGGTGGGTCGCCGACTGGGTGGCGCGCCATTTCGCCACGTTGCCGGAGAAGCGAATCACCCCCGAGGTGAGCCTCGCCGAGACCGACCGCCTCTTCGACGAGCCGCTCCCCGAGCGCCCGTCGAAGGCCGCGGACGTTCTCCGCGCCTTCGAGGAGAAGGTGGCGCCCAACTCGTTCACGCTCACGCACCCCGGCTACTTCGGGCTCATGAACCCCACGCCGGTCCCGATCGCCGTGTTCGCCGAGGCGCTCGCCGCGGCCCTGAACCAGAACGTGGCGGCGTGGCACCATGGGCCGGCGGCCACCGCGCTGGAGAAGAGGGTGATCCGGTGGCTCGCCCAGCTCCTCGGCATGCCCGACGGCACGTTCGGGATCATCGCGAACGGAGGCTCGGCGGCGAACCTCGTGGGCCTCAAGGCCGGGCTCACAGCGATCTTCCCGGACGCCGCCACGAAAGGACTCACGCGGCTCGGCAAGGTGCCCGTCGTGTACGCCTCCGAGGAATCGCACTTCTCGATCCCGAAGGCGGTTGACATCCTCGGGCTCGGCCGCGATCAGTTGCGCCCCGTCCCGACCGACGAGCGTTACCGCATGAGCGCGGAGGCGCTCACCCGGGTGATCCAACAGGACCGGCGCGCGGGTCTCCACCCCTTCTGTGTCGTCGCGACCGCCGGGACGACGAGCTCGGGCGCGGTCGATCCCCTTCCCGCCATCGC
>JACQVD010000067.1 GCA_016209945.1 Gemmatimonadota bacterium | reverse complement strand
GTCATCGATTTCCTGAAGACGCGCTACATCGACTCCTCCGGGCTGAGCGTGCTCGTCAATCTCTGGAAGAGGATCCGGGAGGAGGGCGGTGGTCTCCGCCTGGCCAACCTGAGCGAGGACCTGCGCAGCTACTTCCAACTCGCGAGGCTCGACGGCGTCTTCAGGATCGCCGACTCGCAGGAGACCGCGCCCGAAGATTTCTAAGATTCCGGAGAGGCAGCGCCCGAGCAGAACTCGTGCGGGTGGCCGCAGGGTGCGGCTGAGGAAGTCCCTCGGGCAACATCTTCTGGTGGATCCGTCTCACCAGAGGAGGATCGTCGAAGCGATCCGGCTTGAGCCGGCGGACGAGATCGTCGAGATCGGGCCCGGGACGGGTGCGTTGACCCAGCACGTCGCGGGACGCGTGCGCAGGCTTGTGCTCGTCGAGCTGGACGCGGGCTTCGCGGCCGAGCTGGAGCACAGGTTCGGCGGCGTTCCGGGCGTCGAGGTCGTCCGGGGCGACGTCCTCCGTCTCGACCTCCCCGGTCTCGTGGCGGCGTGGGAGCGTGCGAAGGCCGTGGGGAACATCCCGTACCGGATCACCTCCCCGCTCCTCTCGCGCCTGCTGGGCTGGCGACCGCGCCCGGCCGAGATCGTCTTCACTCTCCAGAAGGAGGTCGCCGAACGGCTGGCCGCGCCACCGGGCGGAAAGACGTACGGAGCGCTCACGGTCGGGGTCCGCGCCGTCGCCGACGTGCAGGTGCTGTGGGCCATTCCGAGGGGCGCTTTTCGACCGATCCCGAAGGTCGATTCGGCCGTGGTTCGGATCCTGCCGCACGCGCCTCCCAGGCTCACGCCCGGCGAGGAGCAGGATCTCCGCGCGCTCACGCGGGCCGCGTTCGGTCGCCGCAGAAAGCAGCTTCAGACGATCCTGAGGAAGCACCCGGCCTACGCGCTCTCGGCCGCCGAGGCGCGCGAGACGCTCTCGGGTCTGGGCATCGCGGAGTCGGCGCGACCCGAGACGCTGGCACCGGAGACGTTTGTGGAACTCGCCCGTGCCCTCCGTCGCCGAGGCCGGCCAGCGCTCCCCCCGCCGCTCACGGCCTGAGAACGAGCCTCGCGACCCGGTGAACCGCAAGACGATCACCGTCTGGTGCCTGTACGACTTCGCCAACTCGATCTACGTGGCGACGATCCCGACGGCCGTCTGGGGCCCCTACTACGCCACGGTGATCGTTGGGAACGCCACCGGCTTGGGCGACCTGTGGTGGAGCCGCGTCGTGTCCGCGACGATGGTCTTCGTGGCCGTGACGTCGCCCATCCTGGGCGCCGTGGCCGACTACGCCGGGCTGCGCAAGCGCCTTCTCATCACCTACACGCTGGTTTCCGTCGGAGCCACCGCCCTCCTGGCGACCGTCGAGCCCGGGATGATCTTCCTCGGGTTTGCCCTGTCGCTCATCTCCTACATCGGGTTCGAGGGCGGGATCGTCTTTTACAACGCGTACCTGCCGGAGATCGCGCCACCGGACCACCAGGGCCGCGTTTCGGGCTGGGGATTCGCGGTCGGGTATGCCGGATCGTTCGCGGGGCTCCTTATCGCGCTGCCGCTCATCCGGGCGGACCGGTACGGGGCGGCGTTTCTAGCCGTGGCGCTGGGCTTTCTCCTGTTCGCGCTCCCGGGGTTCCTCTGGCTCCCCGCGGATCGTCCGGGTCGTCTCAGCATCACGCAAGCGGCGGCGGGCGGATTCCGCGGCACCGTGGAGACATTCCGCGCGGTCCTCAAGATTCCGCAGCTCCGCGGCTTCCTCTTGTCGTACCTCTTCTACGAGGACGGGGTGATCACGGTCATCAACATGGCGGGCCTGTTCGCGGCCAAGACGCTCGGCTTCGCTCTGACGGAGCTCCTTGCGCTCTTCGCGATCGTCCAGGTGAGCGCTCTCGCGGGTGCGTGGGCGTGGGCGAAGCCCACGGATCGCCTCGGGCCGAAGTTGGTGGTCATGGCGATGCTCGTGCAGTGGTCCGTCGTCGTGACGCTCGCCTACTTCGTGCAGACGAAGACGCAGTTCCTTCTGCTGGCGGCGCTCGCGGGGACCGGGCTGGGTGCTGTGCAGGCGGCTTCGCGGGCGTTCATGGCATCGCTCATCCCGCATGGGAAGGCGGGGGAGTTCTTCGGGTTCTACGCGCTCTGCGGGAAGTCGGCGTCGATCTTCGGACCGCTCTTGTTCGGGATCGTCTCCAGCCAGACGGGCGGCAACCAACGGATTGCCATCCTCTCCGTCCTCGCTTTCTACGTGGTGGGCGGGCTCCTGCTGGCCCGCGTGCGGGCAGGAGGCCCGTCCCTCAAGGCCGGTGCCATCGGCGCCGAGGCTATGGCGCGGGGGGCTCACCGCGGGGGAGCGGGGACGTGACGGCTTCGCGCCGGCGCGCCTCGGTTGACGTGCTCCTCCCGGGCAGGTATGAATGGTATGTGAAGCATTTCACAAATACCAGAAGGGTATCCGACTCCACGGTTCGGCGGCTCTCCCTCTACCTGCGCTACCTGGAGGAGTTTCAGCGGCGCGGCCTGAAGACCGTGTCGAGCCAGGAACTGGCGCACGGCACGGGGACGACACCGGCCCAGGTGCGCAAGGACCTCTCCTTTTTCGGCTCCTTCGGGAAGAGGGGGCTTGGGTACTTCGTTCCGGAGCTCATCACCAAGATCCGCGCCATCCTCGGCCTCGGCCGGGAGTGGCGCGTGCTGGTTCTCGGCGCCGGCCGCATCGGGACGGCGCTGGCCGGGTATCCGGACTTCGCGCGGCAGGGCTTTCGGGTGGTCGCGCTCGTAGACAATGACCGGTCGAAGATCGGCGGGGCCTCCGGTGGCGTACCGGTTCGCGACGTGGCGGACCTTGAGCGGATCGTGCAACAGGAGTTGATCGACATCGCGATTGTGGCGACGCCCGCCGGGGCGGCACAGGCGCTCGTGGACCGCGCCGTTGCTGCCGGAGTGAGGGCGTTCCTGAATTTCGCGCCCGTGAAGCTCGACGTTCCCGCCGAGATCGCCCTGCGCAATGTGAACATGGCGCTCGAACTCGAGGGCCTGAGCTTCGCCATGACGAGCGGGCGCGTGCTCGCCGTGTAGGAGCCGGGTTGATCGGGCCGGGGCTGCGCTTTCGCGAGACGTCGCCGATCAGGGATCGAGCCGCGCGCCTTCTGGCGGCGGGTGCGTTGACCAGCGATATGCTGGCGGCGCGCCTCTTCGGTATCCGGAGGGCTCCCCGCTGGCTCGCCGACCGGCTCGTCGGGGAAGCCCTCGCCGGCGACCCGGGCTTCCGCATCGATTCCGCCGGGCTGTGGCGCTACCGGCCGCCGACGCCGCTCTTGCCCCCGCTGGCGCTCGATCGCGCCAGCTTCTGCGTGGTCGATTTCGAGACCACGGGCGGCAACCCGTGGAACGGTCACCGGGTGACGGAGATCGGAGCGGTGAAGGTGCGCGAGGGTCGCGCGGTGGACCGGTTCGTCACCCTGGTCAACCCGGAGCGGGCGATCCCGCCCTTCGTGCGCCGGCTCACAGGGATCACGGACGATATGGTCGCCGTTGCGCCGCGGTTCGCCGAAGTTCTCGCAGCGCTCCAGAGCTTCGTCTCCGGGACGATCTTCGTCGCCCACAACGCCGCGTTCGATTGGAAGTTCTTGGACGCGGAGAGCCGCCGCGCGTCCGGGCTGCGGTTGGAGGGAACGCGGCTCTGCACGCTGCGCCTGGCGCGCCGGCTGGTCCCCGAGCTCGACCGCCGGAGCCTGGACGCGCTGGCCTGGCATTTCGGCGTCTCGGTGGGCTCGCGGCATCGCGCGGGCGACGACGCGCAGGCCACGGCGCTCATCTTCCTGCGGCTCCTAGAGCGGCTGCGGGAGCGCGGCGTCCGCGATCTCTCGGGGCTCCAGGAGTACCTGCGCTCGCGGGACGGGGTGCGAGGGGTGCGAGGGGTGCGAG
>JACQVD010000066.1 GCA_016209945.1 Gemmatimonadota bacterium | reverse complement strand
TGTTCTCTTGTTCAGAAGTGGGTAGGTCACCTTCCGCGTTGTCCGGTCGCGCATCCCCTGCGTCACCATGAAGTGCATCTCGGTATTCTCATGGAGCGGCCTGCCGTTGAGGGTCGCGTGGCCGAAGCCCCAACCCGCGACGTAGACGAAGGTCTTCGGCCAGTTCGCATCTCCGCAGCCCGAGTCGCCGTGCTCGTAGATGTACGCGGCGACGCCGCCGTCCTGGCAGGGGCTGAATTCGTGGAACCGGTCAAACTCCAGGACGAGATCGCCCTCCGGGATCTCCAGTCGCGCCACGAACCGTCCCGTGTTCTCGATCTCGTTCACATCGATCTCCACGGTCCCCCGGACGGGATGGACGTTCGACGCGTCGTCGCCCATGTGGTCCCACCCGGGAGGGTCGAGGAGCCGCCCTACCTGATAGAGGCGGCCCGCGGACAGGATGAACCGCCCATCGTACAGATCGTGCTGTTCCGGCGCGTAGAGCATGATCTCCGCGCCCGGCTGCTTTCGCGGGGTGGCCTGCTGTGCCGAGCCGCCCTTCCAACCCGGCACGAGCGCCAGCGCGAGCGCCGCCGTGAGACCGACCTTGTTCATGGATCGACTCCTCCTGTCTCAGCCGGTGCGCACGGAGTATTCGATCTCGAGCCTCTGCGTTTGCCCGGGCTCGAGCCGTACTCTCCTGCGCTCCCAGCCGAGCGTTTCGTGCCAGAATTCCACGACGTAGACGCCCGCAGGGATGTCCCGGATGCGGAACGATCCTTCGGCGTCGGTGACCGCCTGGAACGGATGGTCGTCCACCCGGACGAAGGCCTGCATCCAGCCGTGCACGTCGCATTTCACGATGACCATGCCCGCGCGCCCCGCGATGCGGCGGACCGTCATCCCCTTGACTGGCAGCGCGATGTTCGCGCTCATGGCCCCGTAGAGGTGCGTGTTGTGGAGGATGGGGTCACTGTTGGTCGCTTCGATCGTGTCGCCTACGGTGAGGGCACTGACGTGCGGTACGAACCGGCAGTCGCTGTTGTCGAGGGTTAACCGGCCCCTCCGGCGCGGCGGGATCTTCTCCGCCGGCACGTCGGCCAGAGCGACGATCACGTTCTGGATTCCCCGGTTGTCCCGCGAGATCACCCAATCCTGGAGCGTCTGCGTCTCCCCGCAGACCCCGGGGTCTGTCGTGTTCCGGACGCGCGTCGGCTGAGGCACGGTATCGCCCGCCAGGCGCACGACCCCCTCCAGAGCGCTGGCTACGACCTCAGGGCTGCGCGCACGTTCTGCCGCGGTCCCGCCTTCAGGTCTGCGAGGCGCGTCGCCCGCCAGCAGGAGTACGATCGCACAGGCGGAGAGGGGTAGAGCGGCGGACGGGATCTTTCGGTGCCCGCTCTGCATTCCTCACCTTCACTCCGAGGTCACGGCTGGCGGCCAGTTACGCGGCTGCCTCCTGCACCTGCTCGCCGAGCCACACCCGACGATACGCGACCAGGACGAGCACCGAGAGGACGTTCAGTACGAGCGCCGGCAAGGCGAGACCGACCGGGCCGGCCTTCACATAGTACGCGCTCACGGGGATGAGGAGCAGGTGGATCGTCACACCGAAGGTCCACGCGCGGCGGTCGGGCTTCGCCAGGAGCCATAGGTAGGCGAGATCCACGGCTACGATGGCGAGGAGCGCGGAGCCTATGAGTGGATAGAGTCCCGGCACGAGGAATACGAGTGCCGCGAAGACGATGGGGATCGCCAACACTCCCCACACGGCCAGGTACAGCTCCACGAGAAGCGGAGCCCGCTGCATAAGAGGTCCTTTCTACAGGCTGCTCTATGAGCTGCCGAGCCGCACCCAGGCCGCTCCCATCATCCTCCGACGCTGAAGGGTCCCGGCCCTCCCACACGCTGCGCCCACCACATCCAGAGCGCGGCGCCCGCAAGCGACAGGTTCTTCATGAAGTGCGCCATCTGGTTCGCCTTCATCATCGGATCCGCCACTCCCCAGAACTTATGGAAGATGAAGGCGGCCGGGATCAGGAAGACCACGAGGAGCCAGAGCCCCACGTCCATCCGGTATCCGAAGAGGACGCTGAGCCCTCCCAGCAGGGTCATAACGCCTGTGAGAGGCACCGTGAGCTTTGGAGCGGGCGCCTTGAACATCTGGGCGTACTGCACCATCCCCTGGTACTGGGCGAAATGGTTGATGCCGCTCATGACGAACATCATCGACATGAGGATCCGTCCGACGAGCGGGATCACGTCCATGGCAGCATCTCCGTCGCTTCGGGTGATGGCACGCAAGAAAAGGCCGCCCCAATAGATTCCTGAGCCGCCCTTTCCGCAAGCGATGGTGGCCGGGGCGGCCTTCCGCCGGGGCGGCCTATCCCCGGGGCGACCGCGTGGGCTGCCATTTGCAGGGAGCGGTCGTTTCCGCGGGGATCGCAGAGGGATGGGGGAATCCTGGCTGGCTTATCCGGGCGAAAGTTGCTATCTTCGGCTCCGAACCGCGACGCGTAGGAGCCCACCCCCGCTCCCCGGAGGAACGCTGGATGCTGCGCTACGAGTCTTTTCTGGAGGAGGCAAGCCGCCGAGGCACCGGCGACCCCTTAGGCCTCGACCCGATCATCGGGTACCTGGCCCTCCATGCGCTGGATCGAGCGCTTCAGTTCGGCCTCGATTCCATCCCGCCGCGGCATGTCGCGACGAGGGTGCTCACGGAAGCGCTGGAGTTGCCGGACGGGTGCGCGTGTAAGAGGAAGTACGTAGCGCTTGTGGAAGCGCTGCGCCGGGGCGGCTCCTGGGATCTGGTCGCCGTGCGCCTGTCGGAGTTGGGCGAAGCCCTCGAGCGGGAAGGGAGATACGCGGAGGCCGGGGATGTCTTCCGGTCGCTCGGCGAGGTGCACGAGCAGCCCGGCGCTGCGGAGTTGTGCGGGGACGCGTCGTACGTGTCTGCGCTGCTGGGCTGCGGCCGGGCCCTCCGAAAGCAGGGGGCGATCGACGAGGCCGAAGGCTGGTACCGGAAGGCGTGCGAGCGCGCCCACGATGCGGGGCTTCCGGATCTCGAAGTGTCCGCCCGCGTCGGCCTGGCGCGCCTCGCGATGGAGCGCGGCAACTATCCGAAGGCCCAGAAGATCCTCGACGAGATCCACCGCGACTTCGTGGACGTTCCGCTCTCGCCCCATGCCCGCGGCTCGATCCTCCACGAGATGGGTGTCGTGGAGATGCAGCGCGATTCGGCGAACGCCCTTCGTGTTTTGTGGCAGGCTTACGAGGCCTACGAAGACCAGGGAGATCGAACGCGCGCGCTCTTTGACGTCGCCGTGACGCTGTGCGACGTAAGAGCGTATGAGCCGAGCAGAAAGGCTTTCGAGATCCTGCGCCGCGATTCCCGGGATCCGGAAATTGAACTTTTCTGTCTCAAGAATCTCATCAGGATCGCGTCAGAGACGGCGGACGAGCTGCTCTTCAGGCGTGGGTGGTCCGAATTGGAGCCTCGTCTACAGGCCGCCTCCCCGAGGCTTCGCGCAGAGGCGTGGATCCATGCGGCGCAGTATCAGCGGTCGCTAGGACGCGAGGAGCTCGGCCAGCGGCTACTCGAGCGAGCGATCTCGGAGTGCCGGACGTACCGGTTGAACGAGTGGCTGCTGTTGGCCGAGAAGACGCTCGAGGAGGCGCCGCAGGTGCACAGGCCGACGGCGATATCGAACCCCACCGTCGGCCTGGTCAGCGCGGCTGTGGAGGGTTTGTGGCGTCAGAAGGTGGCAGTCTAAGCGCCTCAGTTGTTCGAGCCGATGGCGCCGCCGTCGCCGTTCGTGGCTGCGCAGCTGGCGGTCGGGTTCACGCACTCGGGCGAAAGCGGGTCGGAACAGGCGACCCCGAAGGCCGCGACGAACACCAGCAGGGAGATGAGGGAGAGAAGCCGACGCATAGCAAGCCTCCTTAGATGTTAGGGTTCGGTCCAGACAGGGCCGACCGGGTCAACACCCGGTCAACGACCACCCTAAAACCTCGCCCCCCAGGCGACCCCGCGGTACGGGGAATTCGCGACATTTTGGGGGGCAATTCGCGACACCATGGACGTTCTGGGCCTCCTTCCAGCGCTGGATAGACCCCTCTTCCACAGGTCCCTCGCTCCCCGTTACAGGGTCCGTTTCGCCGACAGCTGGGTCGAGGGCGAGGCCCACATCCGCCAGTATCCCGTGGCTGTGCTGGCGGCCGACCTCTGCATCGAGGGGAGGCCGGACGTGGCCAAGCTCCGCCAGCTGAGGGTCATGTTCCCCTCGGTCTCGGTGTTCCTGTGGGTGTCCCTAGACCACGACGTCGCGAAGGGGCTCGTGCAGTGCGGGGCTATGGGGATCGCCACGGTGCTCCTCCGGGGGTACGACAACGACTCCCGCATCATCGGGGCCGCCGTGGCCGAGAAGATGTCCGAGGGCGTCTACTCCCGGACCCTGGATCTCGTGATTCAGCAGCTGGGGGCGGGCGCCCCCGCGCGGCTCCGCTGGGCGCTGCGTGAGATCTTTAACGCCCCGTCAGAGATCCGGACGGCGGAGGAGCTCGGCCGCCGCGCCGACGTCGATACCAGGACGGTGTTCCGCTGGTTCCGGCGCGGCCGGCTGGCCACACCGCACCGTGTCATCACGGCCGCCCGCGTCCTCCTCGCCGGCCGCATGCTCCAGGATCCGGGTTTCACCGTGGACGATGTGGCGCGGCGGCTCGGGTACTCCGACTCGAGGTACCTGGCCGAGCACACCCGGCGCCTGGCGAGGCTGACACCGGGCGAGCTCCGCCTCTCGTTCGAGGAGGCGTTGCCCAGGCTCGTGGCGGCGATGGTCGCGGAGCCCGACGCGCTCGCGCCCTGGGTGCGGAGCATCGCGCGCTAGCAGGGCGCCGGCCGCGGCCGAGCGCTCTACCGCTTCGCTGAATCCGCGCGTGCGGGTGCGTGCCCCCCGCCCCCCCCTGGCTCGGTGCCGAGCGCCGTTTGTATTGTGCACGCGACTTTTCGCCACGTGGCATGGGAGGCCCCAGACTGGGGGACTCATGGCTGAACGCAGCCGGGACTGGTTTGAGCAAGCCGCTCGGGATTTGGAGAACGCACGCTGGGACGCGAAGGGCGGGTTCCACGAGTGGGCTTGCTTCGTCGCTCAGCAGGCGGCGGAGAAAGCGGTGAAGGCGGTGTATCAGAAGCTGGGCGGCGACGCGTGGGGCCACTCTGTGGCCGCGCTTCTGGAGGGGCTCCGGAGCCGAGTGCAGGTCGCAGAGGAGCTCGAGGAGTGCGGGAAGGCGCTGGACCGCTTCTACGTTCCGGCGCGCGACCCGAGCAGCTGGGCCGAAGGCGCCCCGAAGAACTACTACACAGCGGAGGACGCGGATCGTGCCATCGCTTGTGCAGAAAGAATCCTACGGTTCTGTGACGGTCTTCTGGCTGGACAGGGATGAAGCTCTACGCAGGCTGAGAGACGCGGCCAGGGGGCTCGTGCAGGGCAGGGGCGACGTCGTCGCGGTTTACCTTTTCGGATCCCTAGCGGAAGGCCGCGCCGTCCCGGGAAGTGACGCGGACGTTCTGATCTTGCTGAGCGACTCGTCGCGGCGCTGGCTCGACCGCCCGCTCGAGTTCCAGCCGTACTTCCGGCGGTGCGGCGTTGGTGTGGAACTTTTCTGCTACACCGGGGAGGAAGCGGAGGAGGTGCCGCTCGCGCGCCGCGCCCGGGAGCGCGGAATCGTGCTGGCGGCGCGCGTCTAGGGGCCGTGTACGAAACGGTCTTCGTGCCGATCCTGATCTTCGCGCTCGTTGGGCTCCTCGGCTTCGTCGTCGGCGTGGGCCTGAGCGACAGGCGCAAGGCGCCGCCGGCGGACCAGTAGCCCCGGCCCGGGCGTCGTGTCTCAACCGGAGCCCGTCGAACGTCTCCCCTCTGGGCTGGGGATCCCGTTCTGTGGGCCCCAGATCCCGTGAGGCCTCGCCTTCCGCCGCTCGTGCGCTTCCTGTACCGGCGGCTGGGTGATCGCGACCAGGCGGAGGAGCTGGCGCAGGAAGCGTTTGTCCGCCTTATCGAACGCCGGCCGCGCGGCCCGCGGGCGTGGCTGTACGCGGTGGCGGCGAATCTGGCGCGCGATGCCGCGCGCGCGGATGTGCGCCGAGCGGCGATTCGTCCTGCGATACGAGCGGTTGAAGGAGCGTGGTCAAGATGTTCCAAGGAACGAGTCATCCGCGTGAAGGCGCGCTGGGTGCCTGGCTCGACGGCGGAGGTCCGCCTGACGACGGCCTCTTCACGCTGAGCGGCCCGAGGGAGCAGGTGGCGATGGTGATCGTCTACGAGGACACGGACGGCGCCCGCAAGCTCACGCCCCGGAGCGTGGTCCGATACGTCGGCGGCAGGCTCGCGCAGTGATCCAGGGGGGCCCGGGAGTGGTCCTCAAGGGTGATTGCGCTCTGTGGAGCTTCGCGGCGCTCTTCGCCATGGCGGGCGCGGCGGCGGCCCAGCAGTCAGATACTGCGAAAACGCAGGACACCGTCGCCGTCCCGCTCCCGCCCATCGAGGTCACCGCCTCGATCGCGCCCACCGCCGGCCCCGTGATCGGTTCCGGGATCCCGGCCCGCATCTCCATCATCGGCCGCAGGCAGATCGAGGCCTGGGAGCCACGCACGCTCGCCGACGCGCTCGCCACTCAGGCTGGCATCTCCTTCTACGACGACCTGGGCTCCCCCTACAAGATCAATCTCAGCATCCGCGGCTTTAACGTCGGCCCCGTCGTGGGCCTCCCGCCCGGTGTCTCGGTCTTCCTCGACGGCGTGCGGCAGAACGAGCCGGACGCGGCGCACGTGAATTTCGATCTGCTCCCGCTGGAGCATGTCGAGCGGATCGAGTTCCTGGGCGGGACCGGCTCGCTCCTCGGATCCAATTCCCTGGGCGGCGCCGTGAACCTCATCACGCGGCGCGGCGGGGGCGAGCCCGGCGCGGAACCCGAGGCGGAGCTGGAGGTCTCGGGCGGCTCCTTCGGGACCGCCAGCGCCGAGGGCTCGATCGCGGGCCTGTACCGCGGGTGGGACACCTACGCCGCCGGGGGCTACGAGAGGTCGGACGGCTGGCGGCGGGTGACGGGCGCGCAGAACTACAATGGCTTTCTCAACCTGGGGAGGCGCCTCGCTCGGAGCGGGATCCGCTTTCAGGCGTTCGGCACGAAGTCGAAGGCGGAGACCGCGGGCTCCCTTCCCGAGAGCGTCTTTCGCACGGCGCCCCGCACGAATTTTACGGCCGGCGACTTCGAGGATCTCGACGTCCTACAGGTCGCCCTCTCGGGGTACGCGCCCCTCGGGCCCGGACGCGGGTCGTTCACCGTCTACTACCGCCGCCACGACGCCGAGCGGTTCAACGTGAACCAGCGCCCGGACCCCGACGTGCGCGGCTTCAGCCGCAACCGCACCTTCGGCGGGAACCTCGACTGGCGATGGACGAAGGCGAGGTCGAACGGCGAGCTCTCGCTCAGGGCGGGGATCGACGGCGCCGCGCACTCCGTGCGGATCCGGCTCTTCGAGGAGGGCGAGGGGGAGGCCCGCGATCTCACGACCGACGCGGAGAGCCCGAGCTGGGACCTCGCTGGCTACGCGCTGGCCGATCTTCTGGTCGGCAGGCTCACCGTCTCCGGCGGCTTCCGCTACGACGTGATCCGCGTGCCGTTGGAGGACCAGCTCGATCCGGCCAGTGACACCGCGCACACGTTCCGCAGGCTGAGCCCTCGGGGCGGGCTGAGCGTGCAGGTGGGTCGCGCGGCGTCCATCTACTCGTCCGTGGGCCAGAGCTTCCGGGCGCCCGTCATCCTGGAGCTGGCGTGCGCCGATCCCGAGGCGGCCTGCCCGCTCCCGTTCGCGCTGGGCGAGGATCCACCGCTCGATCCGGTGGTCGCGACGACGTACGAGGTCGGCGCCCGCTGGACGGTGGGCCCAGCGCTCCTCAACGCGGCCGTGTATCGCACGGATGTCGAAGACGACATCGGGTTCCTCGCCTCCGAGGAAGCGCTCTTCGAGGGCTTTTTCGCGAACATCGGGCGCACGCGGCGCGAAGGCGTCGAGTTCGGCGCGGAGATCCCGCTCGCGGGCGGCCACATGCTCTACGCGAACTACGCCTACACCCGCGCCACGTACCGCACCGGGGCGGAGATCTTCTCCGTCCGCTCGGACGAGGAGTTCCGCCAGAGCCCGTGGTTCGGCGCGAACGACGTCGAGACCGGAAGCCGGCTGCCGCTCGTGCCCGATCATCAGGTGCGTGCTGGCGCTCTCGCCGCTCTCCTGGGGGACCTCGATGTCGGGATCGACGCGCGCTACACAGGCCGCCAGTGGCTGCGCGGAGACGAGGCGAACGAGACGCGGCCGCTGGATGGCTACGTCACGGCCGACGCGCGGCTCCAGTGGACGGGTCTGGGCTGGGGGCTCTCCGCGGTCGTGACGAACCTCTTCGACTCCGCAAAGGCCGTCTTCGGCACCTTCAACGAGAACCGCGTCACGGGCGAATTGGAGCGCTTCCTGACCCCGCTACAGGCGCGGGCCTTCAAGCTGATCCTGCGGCGGAGCTTCGGGGGCGGGTCAGGTTAGAGGGCGAGCACGGTTCCTCCCCGCGGTCGGCGCGGCCCGGCCCGGCGCGACCCGGCCCGGCCCGGCGGGTCGGCACCTTGCCAAAGGGAGGTGCCATGCGGCTCAGCGTGACCGTCGATCCAGAGCTGCTCGACGAGGCCGTTCATCTTTCCGGCGCCCGCTCGAAGCGGGAGGCGATTGAGGCGGCGCTGAAGGAACTCGTGCGACATCGGCGCCTCGAACGCATGATCGCGCGAGCGGGCAAAGTGGAACTCGCGCTCTCGCTCGAGGACCTCTTGAGAGCTCGCGTAGAGGAGTGAGGGCGGCCGCGAAGCTGCTCCTCGATAGCTCGGTCTGGATCGACTACTACCGACCGGGAGGCCGGAGAGATCGCCGCGAAGCCATTCGGGAGGCGCTCGCCCGGGACAGGGTGGCCACAACGGCGATGATCGTGACCGAGATCCTTCAGGGCGCGAGCACCGCTGAAGACTACGAAGCGCTTCGCGAGGACTTCGCGGCCCTCCGCGGCCCTCCACTGGCTCGACATCACACAGCACACCTCAGAGACCGCCGGTCGGTTCGGGTGCGACCTTCGCCGCCGGGGGGAGCCCGTCCCCGCGACCGACCTCATCATCGCAGCGGTCGCCCTGGAACACGGCTACGGACTCTGGCACCTCGACGCACACTTCGAGACGATCGCGAAGGTGACGCCGTTCACGGAACGGCGGCTCGAGTAGGGCTCAGCCAGGGCGCGCGCCCTCCGGCGGTGGCGCGGGCCGTCC
>JACQVD010000068.1 GCA_016209945.1 Gemmatimonadota bacterium | reverse complement strand
GGGCGCGGGGGGCGCGGGGGCCGCGGGGGCCGCTCACGGGGACGCCCGTGCCGCCGCCATCATCGAGTCGCGGATCGCCTTAAACTCTGCACCGGGGAGCCAGTCCGGCAAGTCCGGGGCCTGCGCGACGAGATACCCGACCCGGAAGGCGACGCGCGCCTGCTGCACGGCGCCCCTGTAATCGAAGTCGGGGCGGTACTCGTCGCTCGGCTGGTGATAGTCCTGGTCGTCATACTGCTTGCGCCGCTCCCTCCCCCAACCATCCGGCCGGTCCACGTAGTCGTAGCCGTGCTCGATGTACGCCGCCGGCACGCCGAGCCGCACGAACGAGAACTGGTCCGAACGAAAGAAGTACCCCTGCTCCGGGAACTCGTCGCCTGCCGCGCGCAGACCCTCAGCCCGGCCCGCTTCCTGAACGACGGCGCCGAGCGTCGAACGATCCGTCCCGATCGAGATCACGTCTTGCGTGGGCCCCCAGAGGTTGCCGCCGTCCACGTTGATGTTGGCCGCCGTGCGCGTGAGCGGGATGAGCGGGTTCCGGGCGTAGTACTCGGAGCCAAGGAGGCCGTACTCTTCCGCCGTCACGGCGACGAGAAGGATCGAGCGGGCCGGCGCCTCCCGGAGCCGGGCGAAGGCGTCGCCGACGGCAAGCAGCAGGGCCGTCCCCGACGCGTTGTCGTACGCTCCGTTGTAGATCGAATCCCCGTCCTCGGGCGTGCCGATCCCGAGGTGATCGTAGTGCGAGGTGAAGACGACCGCCTCGTCCGGTTTGGTTCGGCCGGGCAGGATCGCCGCCACGTTCGACGACGCGACCCGGCGGATCCGGCTGCGAATGGTCGCCGAGGCCCTGAGCCCGGTGTCCACCGGGCGGAAATCCGGTGAACCCGCCGCGGCGAAGAGCGAGTCGAGATCCTTCCCGGCGGCGGCGAGCGCCTGCGCCGCCACGGCCCACGGCACCCAGCTCTTCACCGGGAGCCGCGTCTCGCCCGGGCCCTGCTCGAGCTCGAAGCGCTCGCGTCCGGGGGACGCGCCGACGACGCCCCACGGGTAGCCCGCCAGCTCGTTCGTGTGGATCACGATGGCGCCGGCGGCGCCGCGGCGTGCGGCCTCCTCGTACTTGTACGTCCAGCGGCCGTAGTAGGTGAGGGTGTCTCCGCGGAATCGGCCGGCCTGTGTCTTCCCGGGATCGTTCACAAGGACGAGGAGAACCTTCCCGGAGACATCGACGTCCTTGTAGTCGTCCCAATTGTGCTCGGGCGCCGTGATCCCGTACCCCACGAACACGACGTCGCCGCTGACCGATACCTCCGGCTCCTGGATCCCGGCCCAGGCCACGAACTCCTCACCGGCCCGGAGATCGAACCTCTGACCCCGCGCCTGCAAGACGAGGCGCGCATCGGGCCGCATCCCCACGAACGTTACGCGCTGGAAGTAGCTCGTGTCGCCCACCGCAGGACGAAGGCCCGCGCGCCGGAACTGCGAGACGATGTATTCCGCGGCGAGCTCGATCCCCCGCGTCCCCGGCGCCCGCCCCTCCAAGAGATCGCCGGCGAGGAACCGCACGTGGGCATCCAGAACCTGCGGCTGGATCGCCTCGAGGGCCCGCTCCACAGGGTCCTCCCTGGCGCAGGAAAGGGCCCCCAGGGCCCCCAGGGCCCCCAGGGCCACCACACAGCCGAGCCAGCGACGCATCGTTCCTCCCGGATTCGCTCTCGGAAGCCTCACCGCCGACGATCGGACCGGAGCACTTTCTGGTGGGGTCCCGGGTGTGTCAAGGCGCGCTCCACTGGCCCCTCGGGCGGGGGCGAGCCACATATGAAGACATGAAGGCCCGCGGCCTTGCCGCTCAGCACGCCGCCGATTGGACGACCCTCTTCTCACAGAGGGGCTTCCGCTACCTCTTCGCCGCGATCTTCATCTCGCTCTTCGGCTCCGGACTCAACTTCGCCGGAGTCACCTGGTACATCCTGGAGCGGACGGATTCCACGGTCGCCGTCAGTCTCGCGACCATCCTCACCACGCTGCCGGGGCTCGTGGTCCCCCCGTTCGCGGGCGTCCTCATCGATCGGGTGGACCGGCGCCACCTCGGGATCGTGCTCGACCTCGCGCGCGGGATGATCGTGTTTGGGACCGGAGCGCTGATCTATTTCGGCGAGACGGGCCTCTGGGTCGTGTACGCCATGAACTTCCTGCTCGGCGTCGGGTTCTCCTTCTACTGGTCCACGGCGAACGCGCTCGTGCAGGAGGTGGCGCCGCCGAGGCAGCTCGTGGCGGGGAACGCGGCGGTCCTCGTGGCCGTGCAGACCGGGATGCTGACGGCCGGCGCCGTCGTGGGCTTCTTCTACGAGCGCGCCGGCATCGCGGGCATCCTCGCCATCGACGCTGCCACGTACCTCGCCGCGACGCTGGCCCTCTTCCGGATGCGCCGCGGCCATCTTCCGCCGCGCGCCCGGCCGGCGAGCCCGGCCCTGGCGACTCCCGCGACGGGTCGCGTCCCGGCTCCCCCAGCCGCTCCCCCCGCGCTCGAGGGGCCGCCGCCGGCGAGCGAGACCGGGCCGCTCCTCGTGCCCGTGGGCGCGCCGGGTCTCGTGTCCGGCTTCGTCGCCGAGCTCAGGGAGGGGTTCCGCTACCTGCGCGGGGAGCATCATGTGCTGGCGATGGGGCTCGTGTACTCCAGCATGATGGCGGGTGTGATCAGCTCCAGCGTCCTCATCGTGGCGCTGGCGCGCGATGTCCTCGGAGCGGGCCCGCGGGGATACGGATACATGGAGGGCGCCTGGGCGCTGGGCGCGATCACGGGCGGCTTCGCGACCGGGATCCTGACCCAACGGGCCGAGCCGCGGCGGATCCTGCTGGCCTCGCTTGCGACGCTGGCCGCGGGCCATGTTCTCTTTCCGTACGCGCCCCATCTCGCGGTGGCGGTCGGCATGAACGCCGCGTTCGGAATCTGCCGCGCCCTGGCGGGCGTCGTGACGCAATCCTCGATCATGTCGATCGTGCCGCGCGGCCTCATGGGACGGACCCAGGCCGCGTTCTCTTTCCTCTCGACCCTGCTCCAGGTGATGATGAGCTTCTCGCTGGGCTGGCTGGCGGAGTGGGTCAACCTGCCGGTCGCGTTCGGGGTGCTCGGCGCACTCTACGCGGGCGCTTTCGTGGCCGCGTTCCGCTACCGGCCCGCCGCGCGCGCTCTGCCCATACCGAGCTAGAGCGAAGAGAGCTCACGCAGCGCGCGGACGAGCCCGGCGATCTCGAGGGGACGCGCGAGCATCCGATCGACCCCCTCAAGCGAGTCCTCGCGGGCCTGGCCGCCGAGCGCGATCACGCGGGCTCCATCGGCGCGCGCGAGCCGGCGCTCACGTTCGGACCACCTGGCCGCTCTCGGAGACGACGAAGTAGTGGCCGTCGCGCTCGTCGTACTCGAGGAGCACGACGCGCCGGCCGAAGCGAAGGCGCTCGCCGCGCGTCTTCACCCGGACGATGTGCAAGACGCCGTCCGGCGTGACGATCTGGACGCGGCCGCCCGGCTGCCCTGTCGCCACCTCCCGGCTCACCACGCGGCCCGCGGCGCCCGAGAGGTTCGTGGCCCCGAACGACACGGCATGGATCGGCGGGAAGTAGCGGTCGCGCAGCCGGACCACCCAGCGCGTCAGGAGCACGGAGAGCGCGGCCGTCAGGACGAGGACCGGCCCGAAGCCGCGGTTGAGCCATGCCGGGAAATAATCGTGGATCGCGCCGTTCAACGTCAGCCCGACGAGCGTCAGAGAGGTCCAGAAGGTACCGAACACGAAGCGGCCGGAGAGCGTCTCCAGCCGGAGGCGGTGGGCGAGCCAGCGACCCCACGCCTCCGCCGCCGCCGGTCGCCAGGCGGCCAGGCTCGCGATGAGCGCCGCAGCCACGTACGGCCAGTTGTACCACTGAATGAGGAATTCGAAATAGCTCATCGCCGCGGGAAGCGCTCGGCGTAGCGCGCGACGGACGCCGCGATCACCTCGAGGAGGGCTAGGACGAGCGGGCCTGCGCCGGGGCCCGCCGGAGGAACTCGATCTGGCCTCGCACGGCGTCCGCGGAGCGCTCGAGGGCGCGACGCTCATCGCCCGTGAGCGGGACCTCGACGATCGCCTCGACGCCCCCGCGCCCCAACTTGCACGGGACGCCCAGGTAGACATCGCGCTGCCCGTATTCGCCTTCGAGCCAGGCCGCGCACGGCAGGAGCCGCTTCTTGTCCCGCGCTATGGCCTCCACCATCTGGGCGACCGCCGCGGAGGGCGCGTAGTACGCGCTCCCCTCCTTGAGATACTTCACGATCTCCGCGCCCCCGTCGCGCGTGCGCCGGACGATCCTCTGGACGGTCGCGTCATCGAGGAACTCGCGCACCGGGACGCCGCTCACCGTGGTGTAGGAGACGAGCGGCACCATCGTGTCGCCGTGCCCGCCGAGGACGAGCGCCTGCACGTCCTCCACGCTGACGCACACCGCGTCCGCGATGAAGGTCCGAAACCGTGCGGTGTCCAGCACGCCCGCCATGCCGAAGACGCGTTCGCGCGGGAAGCCCGTGACGCGCTTCGCGACCTCGCACATCGCGTCCAGGGGATTCGAGACCACGAGGACGATCGCGTCCGGTGAGGTCCCCTTCACCCTGGAGGCCACCTGCCGCACGATCCCGGCGTTCGTGGTGAGAAGGTCCTCGCGGCTCATCCCGGGCTTCCGGGCGACACCCGCCGTGATCACCACGAGGTCGCTCCCCCTCGTCTCCTCGTAGCCGCTCGTCCCGAGGACGCGGGTGTCGAAGCCGAGGATCGGCCCCGCTTCCCACTCATCCAGCGCCTTCCCCTGGGGGATCCCCTCGAGGATGTCCACAAGGACGATCTCGCGGGCGAGCTCCATCTCCGCCAGCCGCTGCGCGGTGGTCGCGCCCACGTGGCCAGCGCCCACGACCGTGATCTTGCTCAGCATCGGATCTCCTTAGCCTCCGACCTCCGAGAGAGCGCGGAGCCCTCCGCTCCCCACGTCCGACCCGGGTTGGAGGTAGTGCCGCTCCGGCTTTTCGGCGAGGGCCTGAAGGATGAGCGGCTCGATGGGCTCGCCCGTCCGCACGGCCGCGCGCAGGTCCACCTGGTGCGTACCGAAGAGGCACGTGCGCACCTGCCCATCGGCGAGCAGCCGCACGCGGTTGCACCGCATGCAGTAGTTGTGCGTGAGCGGCGTGATCACGCCGAGCGTCCCGGGCGCGCCCGGGAACCTGTAGTAGCGTGCGGGCCCGTTCCCGATCGGGCCCGGGACGGGCTCGGTCTCGCCGAGGCTCCGCACGCGCTCCAGCATCTCATCCGACGAGATGAACGCCTCGGCCAGGTCGAGGTTCGCGCCCACGGGCATGACCTCGATGAAGCGCACGTGCCAGGCCCGCTCGCGCGTGATCTCTGCCAAGTCAGGGATCTCATCGTCGTTGATCCCGCGCATCACGACCACGTTGATCTTGAGCGGGTCGAAGCCCACCGCTTCCGCGACGGCGATCCCCTCGAGGATCTGGCGATAGAAACGCACGGGGCGCCGTGCGATGCGCTCGAAGCGATCCTCGCGCAGCGTGTCCAGGCTGATGTTGACCCGGTTGATCCCGGCGCGCTTCAGGTCCTCGGCCATAGACGGGAGGAGCACCCCGTTGGTGGAAAGCGCCACGTCCCAGATCCCCGGGATCGCGCGGAGCCGGCGCACGAGGTCCACGAGCCCCGGCCGAACGGTCGGCTCGCCGCCCGTGATGCGCAGCCGCTCCACCCCCAGGCGCGCGAACGCCCCGACGACGGCGACAATCTCGTCGTCGGTCAGGAGCTCCTCTTTCGGGATCCAGGGGAGGCCCTCGACCGGCATGCAGTAGACGCACCGGAGGTTGCACTTGTCCGTGACCGAGATCCGGAGGTAGTTGATCTGCCGGCCGAAGCGATCCCGCATCGTCATTCAGTCCCCTGGGCCGTCAGTCCCCTGGGCCGTGGCCGACGTGCCGGCGGACGTGCCGGTGGCGGCCGGTGTCACGCCCGAGAGCCACGTGGCCTCGCCCTCGGCGTACTCCTCCTTCTTCCAGATCGGCGCCTCGCGCTTCAGCCGGTCGATGACAACACGCGACGCGCGGTAGGCGTCGTCGCGGTGGGGGGCCGCCACGGCGATCGCGACGCTCACGTCGCCCACGGCCAGGCGCCCCACGCGGTGCTCGATCGCTACGTCGCTCACGATGTACGAGCGGCACGCGTCCAGGGCGATCTCGCAGAGCACGCGCTCCGCCATCGAGCGGTACGCCTCGTACTCGATCGCCGTGACGGTGCGCCCTTCGTTCCGGCTCCGGACCGTGCCGAGAAAGAGAACGACGGCGCCGTCGCCCTCACCGCCCACGCGCCGCACGAGGGCCGCGGGGTCGATCGGCCGGTCCACAATCGCGACGTACGTCATCCTCCCGACACCGGTGGGATGAAAGCCACCTCGTCCCCGTCCCGGAGAGCCGTCTCGGACGGCGCGTACTCCTCGTTGACGGCGACGACCGCCGACTCGGGGATCCGCTCCAGCCCCGGCCGCCGGCGCACCAACGTCACCGCGTCCGCCACGGTCGCGCCCTCCCCGAGACGGAGCTCCAGGGCGTCCGTGCCGGCCCACTCCCGATACGAAGCGAAGAAGAGCGCGCGCACCCGCATGGCACAGGACAAGTTACGCGCGGGGAGCGCCCGCGACAACTCAGACCCGCGCGCCCCTGAGCAGCGTCAGGAAGACGGGAATCGAAGGATGGTTTCGCAGAGTGGAGACCCGAACCCGCGTCCGGCCGTCCGGCTCCGCGATGGCGGACACGGCGATCGTCCCGCGGAACGTGCGAAAGCGAACGAACCCGTCGCCCTCGCCGTCCACCGCACCGGCGTACCCCGAGTCGGGCCCGGCGAAGAACTGCCGAGCTCGAGCCAGAACCTGCAAGGGCGGAATGTCGGTCCAGACTTCGCGGGTCATGCGCTCGCGGTTAGACGCCGGAGCCGACGCCGGTGGAGCCGACCCCGCTCGCGACCTCCTCCCGGAAGTTCTTCGAGGGCTTGAAGACCGGCACGGGACGCGCCGGCACCTCCACCGCGTCGCCGGTTCGGGGGTTCCGCGCCACACGCGGCCTGCGCTTGCGGACCTTGAAGGTCCCGAACCCGCGGATCTCTATGTTCTGCTGCTTGATCAGGGCGAGCTTGATGGCGTTGAGGAATCCATCCACGACGGCCGCGCAGTCCTTCTTGGTGATCCCAGGCCCGATCGCCTGGGCCACCTGCTCAACGAGATCCGCTTTTGTCATGCGTGCCTCCTCGAACGCGCCTGCTTCGACCGCGACCGGGGTCGCTCCCGCTCACGGCAGGACGTAGTAGAGGCCGGGTGTGCCGGGGCGCCAGCCCTCACGCCACGGGACGAGATCCGGTTGTATCTCCTTGAGCCACGTCATGAGCGCCTGAGCCGTCGCCTTGCCCGTGAGCCACTCCCACCACCTCGGCCGCCTCTCCTCGCGCACGACGACGGCGGGGTCGGGCCCGAGCCCGGCCATGCGGCCGGCCGCGGCGATGGCATCGGCGAGATTCCCCTCCGCATCGATGAGGCCCAGCTCCAGCGCCCGGCGACCCGTGAGCACCCGTCCGTCGGCGACCTCCGAGAGGGCCGCATCGCCGAGCCCCCGCTCCTCCGCGACCACGTCCAGGAACTGGCGGTAGACCTCGTCTACGACGCCCTGGAGGATGAGGCGGTCGCCTTCCTCGAGCTTGCGGAACGGGCTCCCCGCGTCCTTGTGCTCGGCGCTCTTCACCACCTGCACGGAGAGCCCGACCTTGCCGAGCAGGCGCTCCGCGTTCGGAAGCTCCATGAGCGCGCCCACGGACCCGGTGAGCGACCCGGGCATGGCGAAGACGCTGTCGGCGCCCAGGGCCACATAGTACGCGCCGGACGCGCCCACCGACCCGATCACCGCCACCACCGGATAGCCGTCTTCCTCGCGCGTCTTCCTGAACTCGTGATACAGGCTCTGGGACGGCGCCACGGCACCACCCGGCGAGTCGATGTAGATGACGAAACCCTTGATCGAGCGATCGCGCTTGTAGTGTCGAAGCTGGCGGATGAGGGCCGCGTCCTCGGCGATGAGACCCCGCAGGGGGACGACGGCGATCGCCCCACGCGGCCACAGGCGCACCGGCTCACCCCGCGCCACGACGATCATCGCGAGGAGCAGAGTTCCGAGCAAGGCAAAGCCCGCCGCCGCTGCCGCGATGCCCCACAGCAGGCTGCGCGTCCTCACCGGTGACTGCCGCACTTGTCGGACATGAACTTCGGGGAAGGTGGGCGCCTAAGGTACAGACGATCCCGACGGGCTGTCAAGCACGTTTGCGGGCCGCGATCGCCTCCATGAAGCGGTCGAAGAGGTAGCGGCTGTCGTGGGGCCCGGGCGCCCCTTCGGGGTGGTACTGCACGCCGAAGATCGGGAGCCTCGTGTGCCGCAAGCCTTCCAGGGTCCCATCGTTTAGGTTAACGTGGGTCGGCACAAGCTCGGGCGCGCCGGGGATCGCATCGGCCTCGGCCCGAACCGCGAACCCGTGGTTCTGGGACGTGATCTCCACCTGGCCCGTGACCAGGTTGCGGACCGGATGGTTTCCACCCCGGTGCCCGTAGGGGAGCTTGTAGGTCTCGCCCCCGAACGCGAGGCCCAGGAGCTGGTGGCCGAGGCAGATCCCGAAGATGGGGATGTCACGGCCCGCGATCGTGCGGATCGCCTCCCGGGCCCCGGGGACCGGTGCCGGATCGCCCGGCCCGTTGGAGAGGAAGACGCCGTCGAAGTCTCCGTCCAGGACCTCGGAAACGGGTGTTGTCGAGGGGAAGACGACGAGCTCGCACCCGCGCCGCGTCAGGAGCGACAGGCTACGGCGCTTCACCCCGAAGTCGTACACGGCGACCCGGTAACGCCGCTGGCCCTGCGCCGGCAGCGTGTAGGGCTCCTTCGGCGTGACCACGCCCGTCAAGTCGAGCCCGGTCATGCTCGGCTGGGCCTGGATCTGCTTCAGGAGGCCGTCCAGGTCCAGGTCGGCGGGTGCGATCGCTCCGCGCATCGCCCCCTCCGACCGGATGTGCCGGGTCACGGCGCGCGTGTCCACGCCCTCGATCGCGGCGATCTTCCAGGCCCGCAGATAGGCGTCCAGCGAGTCGTGGGCGCGCCAGTTGGACGCGATGGGCGAGAGCTCGCGGACGACGAACCCGGTGACCCACGGCTGGAGGGACTCCTCGTCTTCGGGCGTGACACCGTAGTTGCCGATCTGCGGCGCCGTCATGACGACGATCTGTCCGGCGTACGACGGGTCGGTTAGGACCTCCTGATAGCCGCTGAGGTTCGTGGTGAAGACGACCTCACCGAACGCGGCACCCGGGGCGCCGATGGAGCGGCCCCGAAAGGCCGCGCCGTCCTCGAGCATGAGGACGGCAGGGGCGCGCTCTCCGGAGCGCTCCCGATCTTCAGTGGAGCCCGCGCGCATGAAGCTTCCCTCCTCTTCCGACGTCGTCTACGTCTACGCGGACGAATCGTGCCTCGGCAACCAGTTCCGCGACCGCGCAACACCGGGCGGCGCCGCCGGGCTGGTGGAGGTCTTCCGCCCGCGCCGCGGCTGGGTGCGGCGCGATCTCTACGTCTCCGAACCCAACACAACGAACAACCGGATGGCGCTGCGCAGCGCCATCGAGGTGCTGAGGCGCTTCCGGCGGCCCAGCCGGATCGCATTCACCTCCGACAGCAAGTATCTCATCCAGGGAATGCATGAGTGGGTGCACGCGTGGGCGGCGCGCGGATGGAAGCGCAAGGGCGGCGCGATCGAGAACGCCGAGCTCTGGCACGCGCTCGTCGAGGTCGCGCGCCGCCACGAGATCCAGTGGCGTTGGGTTCGCGGTCACGCGGGCCACGCGAAGAACGAGTACGTGAACCGGCTCGCGATCCGAGCGGCGGAGCGGCAGCTCGATAGCCGCGGGCTCATCCCGTCGGGCTTCGGCGACTGGCTGAAAGGGGAACAGAGGCGCGGCCGCTTCCTCGACTTCCAGGACATGGCACCGGGCGAGCCCTTCATTCCCGACGCGGCCCCGCCCGCGGCACCCCCGGATCTCACCACGCCACGGGCCGCACGGCGCCAGTCGGGCGGAGCGCAGTAGCGCGCCACAAAAAAGCGGCCCGTTCGAGCCGCTCACCGATTCCTTCCCGCCTCCTCCTGCCGTTGCCCGGGCGCCTCCTGGGCCGGCGGCGTCTGGCCCGGCGCGGTCCCCTGCCCCCCCTGCGCCCCCTGCGATCCGCCCTCCAGCGGCGT
>JACQVD010000064.1 GCA_016209945.1 Gemmatimonadota bacterium | reverse complement strand
GGGGCGCCGCGAGCCCGGGCTCCGGCCGCAGCACCTGAAGGCGGTCGAGGCGGCGATCCTGTTGAGCCGCGGGCGCGCGGAAGGCGCCGTGTTGGGCTCGCGCGAGATTCTCTTCGAACCGGGCCGGCCCCAGCCGGGCTCCTGGACGCTGGATGTGGGGACGGCGGGCTCGGTCACGCTTGTGCTCCAGGCGATCCTGCTACCGGCCCTCAGCTCGGCGGGCGTCTTCGAGTTCACGCTCGTCGGCGGGACCGACACGGCATGGAGCCCGCCCGTGGACTATCTGGTGCACGTCACGTTGTTGTCCGTGCGGGCATTCGGTGATGCGACCCTCGAGGTGCGGCGCCGCGGCTACTATCCGAAGGGCGGAGGGCGCGTGGTGGCGCGACTGGTCGGTCACCCAGGCCCGTGGCCGCCACTTCGCTACGATGCCGCGCCGCACGTGACCGCGGTGCGCGGACTGAGCCACGCTGCGGCGATGCTCCGGGCTCGCGAGGTCGCGGAGCGACAGGCGCACGCGGCCGAGAAGGAGCTCGCCGGCGCAGGTCTGCCCGTATCCGTGGGCGTGGAGTACGCCGACACGGCGTCGCCGGGCTCGGGGATCGTCCTGTGGACCGAAGGGTCGTCCCCGCCGCTCGGCGCGTCCGCGCTCGGGGAGCGCGGGAAATCCGCGGAGGCGGTCGGCGCCGAAGCCGCGCGCGCGCTCGTCGCCGAGATCGAGGCCGGCGCCGCGGTGGATCGCCATCTCGCGGATCAACTCGTCCCGTTCCTCGCCGTGGCCGGGGGCCGGGTGCGTGCCTCGCGCATCACGGGGCATACGCGGTCGAACGCGTACGTGGCTCGGACGATCCTCGGGGTCGAGTTTCGCATCGATGAAGAGGGAGGCCTGATTGAGGCGCTCCCCTCGGAGGCGCGAGGCCAGGGCAACCGTGGACGTCCATGCGTTGTCTAACCCGATTGCGGCAGTGGCTTTCCCGCATCACCTTAGAAGATTGCGGTACCAACCCCGACTCCCCTCGTGAAGGAGGTCTGGTGATGAGGCGTTTCGCCCTGCTCCCGGTGGCGGCACTGCTCCTGGCCGCCTGCGTTCAGGTCTACGCTCCCCCGAAGGAGCCCGCGCCCGCGAGGCCGCAGGAGGCGAAGGCGCCGGAGACGAAGGACGAGAAGAAGGAACCGTTCAAGCCGTATGAAGAGGTCCTCAAGGACACCCGCCCGATCGAGGGCTACTTCAAGTTGCACCTCAAGCGGGACAACACGCTCTTCCTGGAGATCCGGCCCGATCAGCTCGACAAAGACTTCGGGATGGTCATGCACTACAGCCGGGGTCTTGGCGACTTCAACGTTCACGAAGGTCTGCGGATCGTCCGGAGCTTCGACCACTACTTCGAGTCGGAGCTGCTGCGCTTCCGGCGCGTCGGCGACCACGTGTATCTCATCCATCGCAATCCGTGGTTCACAGCGGATCCCGAGTCGCCAATGCGCGTCTCCGTGGAGGAGAACGTCGGGCATTCCATCCTCGCCGCTTTCGAGATCAAGAGTGAACACAAAGAGACCAAGAACCTCGTGCTGGACGTGACGGAATTCTTCGTCTCCGATTACGCCGACGTCGGGCGCTGGCTCAAGCTCGTCTTTGGGAACAAGCCGGTCACCTTCGACAAGAAGCGCAGCTACGTCGGGAAGGTGATGGGTTTCCCGAAGAACGTGGAGATCGACGCCGAACTCACATTCCAGGCAAGCGAGCCGCCGCCCTTCGGAGGGGAAGGCGTGCCGGACCTCCGCTCCCTCCCCGTCGGAGTCCGTTACTCTCTCTTCGCGCTCCCGGACCAGCCGATGCGGCCGCGGCTCGCGGACGACCGCGTTGGCCACTTCCTGACCGCGATCAGGGACTTCTCCCGCGACCGCAAGGAGACGTCCTACGTGCGGTACGTGAACCGCTGGCGGCTGGAGAAAAAAGATCCCTCTGCCGAGATCTCGGAGCCGGTGCAGCCCATCGTCTACTACATCGATCGGACCGTCCCCAGAGAGTACCGGAAGTACGTGAAGGAGGGGATCGAGGCCTGGAACAAGGGGTTCGAGAAGGCGGGCTTCAAGAACGCCATCGTCGCAAAGGAGGCGCCCGAGGACGACACGACCTGGAGCGCCGAGGACGTTCGCTACTCGACAGTTCGCTGGACGGCGGCCCACCGCATGGGATATGCGATTGGGCCCTCGCAGGTTGATCCGCGCACGGGCGAGATCCTGAACGCCGATGTCCTGATCTCCTCGGAGTTCGTGCGCGCGTGGCTGTTCGACTGGCAGCAGCTGGCGGGCCCGGACGACATGCTGACGCGGTTGCACCAGGCGCTGGAGTGGCAGCGCGATCTGCCACCGCAAGCCGCCCAGTACGTCTGCCTGGCCCAGTTGGGCAAGGCGCACCAGTTGGGAGTGCAGTACGCCCTGCTCGTGGGACTCGGTGTTCTCCCGGGTGGGAAGGAGATGCCCGAGGAATACCTGGGCGACGCGATCCGGGATCTCGTGATGCACGAGGTGGGGCATACGCTGGCACTTCGTCACAACTTCAAGGCCTCGTCCGGGATTCCCTACGACCGGCTGAACGATACGCAGTTCACGAAAGAGCACGGCCTGACGCTCTCCGTGATGGACTATGCGCCTGTCAACGTGGCGCCGGACCCGAAGAAGCAGGGGCACTACTGGAGCAAGGAGGTCGGCACGTACGACGTGTGGGCGATCCAGTACGCGTACGCGCCGATCCACCAGCAGGGCTCCGACGGCCCGCTCGCCACATCCGGGCAAGTTATGGAAACCCCCGAGGATGAGCTTACGGGGCTGCGGAAGATCGCCGCGCAGGCAGCCGAGCCGCTGCACGCGTACGGCACCGATGAGGACAACTGGCTCGGCTCGTTCGCCGTGGACCCCGTGACCAACGCCTGGGACCTCGGGTCGGACCCGATCCGCTACGGAGCGGACCGCGTGGCGGTCATCACGCGCGTGTGGCCGAACCTGGAGAGGCGGCTGATCTCGGAGGGTGAGGGATACCAGCGCCTCCGGGGTGCGGTTCAGAGTCTCATCTTTGAGCGCTTGAACGCGCTCGCGCCCGTGACGAAGGCGGTTGGCGGCTTGTATTTCGCACGCGATCACAAAGGCGACCCGAACGCGCGCCTCCCGTTCACGCCGGTCCCGGCCGCGAGACAGCGGGAGGCTGTGCAGCTCCTCGTCCGCCACGCCTTCGCGGAGGACGCGTTCCGGTTCGACCCGGAGCTCATCAACAAGATGGCGCCCAGTCGCTGGTCGCACTGGGGCGGGATCACCTTCCCCTTCCCGGTGCCGGTGGATTTCCCCGTGCATAGTTACGTCGCTCTTGTGCAGGGGGCGCTGCTCGGCGAGCTGCTGAGCGGACCGCGGCTTGTGCGGATCCTTGACAACGAGGTGCGTACGCCGAAAGGCAGCGAGCCGTACACTTTGGGCGAACTCTTCGGGACGCTGACGTCGGCGGTCTGGACCGAGCTGGGCGAGCCTCCTCAGCGGCCGCGGGCCGTGAACTCGTTCCGGCGCAACCTCCAGCGCATGTACCTCGATCGGCTGGTAGGCCTCATGGTGGCACCCGGAGCGTTTACGCCGGAGGACGCGCGCTCCCTCGCCCGGATGCACCTCAAGCAGCTGGCGGGGAGGATCGACGGGGCGCTGAAGACCCCGGGGATGGACGACATGACCCGCGCGCACCTGGAGGAGAGCCGCGCACGAATCGAGCGCGCGCTGAACGCCGAGCTCAGCATCGACGCCCAGCGTGGGACGTAGGGTGAGCAGGAGAGCGCGGCGCCACCGTCAGTAGCGTAGGGCTTTCCGGTGGAGCGTTTCGACACGCGGGAAGCCCCCTCGTCTGGCAGCGAAAGGCAGTGAGGCCTCGGAGAGCACTGGAGGGGCTCGGGGAGTCGCCATGGGCTCCCCGTCGTACCCTGTGGCGCGGCGCCACGTCCGCCCTTTGTCTCTCGCTCCTCGCTGTCCTGCCGGCCGCGGGCCAGTCGGAGAGCGCGGGGAGGACCGGGAAGCCAAAGCCCCTTCGCGACCTACGGGTGCCCGTCCCTCGCGCGCACGTGCCGCCGCTGATCGACGGCACGCTCGACGACCCCGCCTGGTCGAGCGCAGCCGTCCTCTCCGACTTCCTCCAGGTGGACCCCGGGGACAACGCGGAGCCCTGGGAAGAGACGGTCGCGTACGTCACCTACACGAGCGACGCGCTCTACATCGCCGTGCGCGCGTACGAGCGCGATCCCTACCCGGTGCGCTATCTCGTGCATCCGCGCGACGTCGTCTTCGAAGTCGGGCAGGATCGCATTGGCATGGCCCTGGATACGTTCAACGACCGGCGGCGTGCCTACGTGTTTGCGGTGAATCCGATCGGCCAGCAAGGCGACGGCGTCGTTATTGAGGGCGGCGACTTCGCAGAGTGGAACGGGATCTTTTATTCGGCCGGACGGGTCGATTCTCTGGGCTGGACCGTCGAGCTCGAGATCCCGTTCAAGACTCTGCGCTTCCCGAGGCGGGCGGTGCAGGACTGGGGGTTCCGGATCTCTCGCCACTACATCCGCGGGGGCGAGGACAGCTGGACCGGTCGGGACCGAGACCTGGCTTGCGACCTATGCCAGATGGGCGAGCTCGTGGGTCTGGAGGGGATCTCGCCCGGGCTGAACCTCGACGTCAATCCGGAGATCATCTTCCGGCGCGTGTCCTCGCGGCAATCCCTCGACGACCCGTACGTGGCGGGCGGCCTCGAAGGCCGGCTCGGGCTGAACGTCCGCTACGGCTTGACACCGAGCCTCGCCCTCGACGCCACGTGGAACCCCGACTTCTCGCAGGTCGAGGCGGACGCGGGGCAGCTCGACATCAACAACCGGTTCGCGCTCTTCTTCCCCGAGCTGCGTCCGTTTTTCCTGGAAGGGCGCGACGCGTTCGCGGGCGCGTTTTTGGGCTCCGCGGAGGGGGATCCCGGGTTCGGCGACGCGACGCCGCTGAACCTGGTCTACACGCGCCGCATCGCAGATCCCGTCTGGGGCGGGAAGCTCACCGGGAAGGTCGGCCAAGCCACCCTGGGTGTGATCGCCGCGCTGGATGAGAGCGCGCGCATCCGTCTCGATCCATTTTCGGACGGTTTGGATCCGCAGGCCCTGCACCCGTTTCCGCACGACCGCGCCTGGTTCGGCGTGGCGCGCGTGAAATGGGACGTCCTGGAGGATGGGTTCATCGGCGCCACGTACACGGGTCGGGACTATGCCGGCGGGTACAATCGCGTGGGCTCCGCGGATGCACGCCTGCGTCTCACGCCCACGCTCGCCGTTCGGGGCCAGGTCATCGCCAGCTGGGATCGCGAGCCCGGTTTCGCGGGCCCCATGCGGGCCGCCGTCAACGCCCTGTACGCCGATCCCGACACGGCGGAGGCCCGGTTCGCCGAGTTGCCGGAGGAGCTGGCGGAGCTGGACGGCGAGCGACGTGCCGACGGGGCGTGGAACGTCGCTCTGGACTTCGACAGCCGGCACTGGAGCGGGCGAGCGAACATCGCGGCCATCGGTCCCGACTTCGTATCCCGCACCGGGTTCTTCAATCGCGTCGGATACGGGCGGTTCGGAGGGCAGTTCGCGTACCTGTACCAGGGCACCGGGTTCTTGCGTCGCATCTCTCCCTTCGTCTCGTTCGACCGCTACCACACCATCCCCGAGGGCCGCGAGGCCTTCGCTGCGACCTGGGGAGGCCGCGAGGAGGAGAACATGCTCGCCGGGCTGGAGTTCACCCTGCCCGGGAACACCCAGACCGGGGTCTCGCGATCACGAGCCTTTCTCCTCTTCGATGGCCGGCGGTTTTCCGGCCAGGATGGTTGGGGTCTGTGGTTCAACACCGACGCGTGGCAGGGGTTTCTGTTCGACGTGTTCGTGAACTTCGGGGAGTCGGTGATCTTCGACGACGTCGTGCTCGAGGAGGGTGCGAAGCCGGGCTGGGACTGGACCGTGAGCGGTGAGGCGCGCATTCGGCCGGTGCGCGCGCTCCAGGTCCGCCCGTCGGTCCGCGGGTCCCGCGTCTGGCGTCGAACCGACGAGCGCGCGCGGGACAACCTGTACGCCACGGCGATCATCCCGCGGCTCCGTCTGGAGTACCAGTTCAGCCTTCCGCTGGGTCTCCGTGTGATCACGGAGTACCGGAGAAGCAACTTCTACCATCCGGACGGGCCGCGTGGGGAGAGCGAGGAGCGCCTGAGCTTCGAGTTCCTTCTCACCTACCAGCTCGCCGCCGGCCGCGCCGTCCACCTGGCCTTTGCGGAGGTGCAGGAGGGTGAGAACGGAGATCCGCTGACGCGCTCCACCCGCGGCGGCGTCGCCAAGGCCACGTACGTCTGGAGGTTCTAGGGCGTGAAACCGAGCCTCTGGAAAGGACACTGGCGGGATGAAGGCGACGCCGCCTACCTGTACCGCGTCCTCGCCGAGTCGGAGCCCGACCCGCAGCGCGCCGGCATCTACCGCCGGCTCGCCGACGTGGAGGATCGCCACGTGCGCCTGTGGCGGGAGCTGCTCGAGCAACATGGCCTCCGCGTCGGAGAGTTTCGGCCGAGTCTCAGGGCGCGCGCGCTCGCGTGGCTCGGCCGGCGCCTCGGTCCGAAGTTTCTCCTCCCGTTGCTCCTCTCCGAAGAAGCGCGCGAGATGAAGGGGTACCTGGGCGAGTACCGTGAGGCTTCGGAGGGGAAGGCGGGCGAGACGACGCTCCGTCTGGCGAAGGAATCCGCGCAGCATGCCGAGACGCTGCGCGCGCTCGTGGGCGGCGCGGGCGCTCGTGGCGAGCCGTGGCATCGAACGGCGTCGGGCGGCTTCCTGCGGAACGTGGTCTACGGGTTCAACGATGGGCTCACCGCGAACTTCGGGCTCGTCATGGGAGTCGTAGGCGCCGAGGTGGCGCCGCACATCGTCGTCATCTCGGGGCTCGCGGGCCTCATCGCGGACGCGCTGTCGATGGGCTCCAGCGGCTACCTGGCCGCGAAGAGCGAGCGCGAGGTGTACGCGCACGAGATCGCGGTGGAGCGCGAGGAGATCCGGCTCATGCCGGAGGTGGAAGCGGAGGAGCTGGCGCTCCTCTACGAGGCGAAGGGGCTCGAGCCCGGGGCCGCGCGGGCGGCGGCCGCGGCGATTATGCGCGAGCCCGAACGCGCTCTGGCGGAGAAAGCGCGCGAGGAGCTCGGGATCACCGAGGCGGCGATGTCGCCGCTGCGCGAAGGGTGGGTGACCGGCGTCGCCACCGCCTTCGGCGCGTTCATCCCGATCTTTCCGTTCCTCGTCCTCCCGCATGGTGCCGCGGTCTGGATGTCCTTCGGGATCAGCATGGCGTCGCACTTCGGGGTCGGGGCGGCGCGGAGCTTCTTCACGGGTCGTGGCGTGCTGCGCAGCGGCTTCGACATGTTCCTCGTGGGGCTCGGCGTGGCCGTCGTCGGCTATGTGGTGGGCGGGCTCATCACCCGCCTTCTGTGAGGGGCCGAGCGCGCTGCGGAGTTCACTCACGACGTCCGCCGGACCTACCTCCGCGCCCGCGCGCGCTTCGCCTTCCGCGTCGTCTTCTTTCTGGCTGCGGCCTTCTTCGCCGCGGGCTTCTTCCTGCGGGCGCGCTTTTTTGGCTGCGCCGCCTCGACCGCAGGCTCGAAGAGGCCGATCGTGTTCCCTTCAGGGTCCGTGACGATCGCGTACCAGCCGATACTCGGGATCTCGGTCCTGGGCACGATCAGGCGCCCTCCGAGCGAAACGGCCTTCTGCGCGTACTCTGATGCCGAGCGGACGTTGACATAATTGATGGGCCGCTGGTCAGGGAGCGTGCGCTTGTACATCCCGCCGTCAATTCCCACGCCCTTTGGATCCTTCGTGTAGAGGAGCGTGTACTGCATGGGGCCGGACCATGTTTCGGTTCTCCAGCCGAAGAGATCCGCGTAGAAGCGGCTCAGTCGCTCGGGGTTGTCCGCCGGGATCTCGAAATGCACCACGGGCTGCGCCATGGCTCACCTCCTGTGCTAGAGTGTTAGAGTCCTCACATCTGTGCGGCGGTTTGCAGGCAATGACGGTAGAAACGATCGAGCACCTCGTCATCCGTCAAGTAACTGATCACATGCAAGCGGATCCAGCCGCCCCCCTTGAGGTACGCGACGGAGACCCAGAAACGACCGTCGCGGATGAGCGCTTCCCGGAGCTTCACCTGGACCGCGTCCAGTTTCGCGTCGCTGCCGCTGAACGAAGGCGGCCGGTACCGGAAGCACAGAATTGGCATCTCGAGGGGCGCGGCCACTTCGAAACCCGGCGTCGCCGCGATTCGATCGGCGAGAGAGCGCGCGAGCCGGTACTGCTCGTCCACGGCCCGCTCGTACGTCTCGCGGCCCAGCTCCTTGAGAGCCATCCAGATCTTCAGGCCGAGGAATCCGCGCGAGCCCTGGATCCCGTACTTCCGGAAGTCCACCGCCTCCTCCTCACGACCCGGCGACGCGGGGATGTACGTCGCGGGCGTGTCGAACGCGCGCCGGAGAGCGACCCCGTCTCGCACGAGGCAGACGCCGGCCTCGAACGGAACGAAGAGCCACTTGTGCGGATCGATCGTCACCGAGTCGGCGCGCTCGATCCCCGTAAGGACCTTCCGGTGCGTGCCTGACATCGCGGCGCCGCCGCCGAACGCGGCGTCCGCGTGGAACCACAGATTCTCGTGCGCACAGATG
>JACQVD010000059.1 GCA_016209945.1 Gemmatimonadota bacterium | reverse complement strand
TCCGAGGGGGCGCCGTGCTCGTGCCGTCCTCTCGGGAGTCGCTCGTCCGGTGTAAGACGCTCATGCAAAGGGACGCGGACGTGCCGGCGGACTTGGCGGACAGCACACTGATCGCCCTGGCAGAGGAGATGCACACACGCGCGATCTTCACGCTCGACCGCCGCGGATTCTCCACGTTCCGTGCCCAGGGCGTCGGCGCGTTCGAGATCCGGCCTTAGGGCCGTCGCGCACCCGCGCTCCCGCACGTGGGCGCCCTCGGGGGCTGAGGGCCTGGCTGGTGGCTCAGGCGGCGTCTACGGGGTGAGATGGAACCGCTCCTGCCGCGCCAGCACCCACCGACGGGCCCCGTCCCCGTCGAGGTAGGCCTCGTCCTCCAGCGCGATCCGCACCCGCTGGCTGCGCCACTCGGCCACGGGCGTCGTCACCTGTAGCTCGATCGAGAACCAGGTGTTGGGCCTCACCGGCACGTCGCCCCGTCCGGGCACACCCTCCTGCCGGTCCCAGAGCCCTATGAGCGGGCCCGCGCCGTGCCCGTGGTCACCGATGGGGTGGGTGTAGACGGTGCCGCCGATGCCCTCGCCGCGCATGCGGGCGAGCGTCGCCTCGAGCACCTCGTTCCCCGTACGGCCAGGTTGGAGCTCCTCCAGGAGGATATCCTGGACCCGGTTGGCCCGCCGGAGCGCCGCCTGGAGCCCGGCCGGGGCGTAGTCCTCGCCCCCGCGCAGGACGTACCCCATGTGTTGCGTGTCGGTCTTGAGCCCCAGCGCTGTGATTCCGAAGTCCACGTGCAGGACGTCGCCCCGCTGGATCACGGGGTTCGTCGAGTCCGGCATCTCGACCCCATGCCGCTGCACGGTGACCGTCGGCTGGAACCAGGTATCGAGACCGAGGTCGTTTACCCGCTGGCGGAGCCACCACACGACATCGTCCGTGCGTGTCACGCCGGGTGTGATCACCTCGCCGGAGAACGCCTGTGCTATGATCCCGTGGGCGACCATCATGATCCGCTCGTAAACGTTGAGCATCTCGGGCAGCCGCTCCTCGATGTACTGGAGGGGGAGGAGCTCGCGGCGCACGATCCGCGCCCGGTAGCGCGGCGGCACCGCCGCCTGGAGCTGCTGCCATTCGCCCATCGTGAGCCCGTCGGAGAAGTTGATGTCGTGGGAGACGTTCACCGCGATCGTCTTCGGGTCGCACTCCTCGACGATGGGAGGCAGGAGCTTCCACTGCTCGCGCCCCCAGGGCTCGGCCGGCCGGAGCTCGGCACCGGCGGCCCCCACGCGTGCCCCTGGGTCGCGGACGACGCGGTAGAGCTCGCCCTGGGAAGTGCCGCCGATGGCGATCCGCTCGAGTCCCTTCTCGGGTCCGCGATCGCAGAAGACGTAGATCGTGCGCCGGCGCGCGGCCATGGTCGTGGGCGAGACGAGGGACCAGAAGACCGGGTCCTCGTTGTACTCGCGCGTCGGGAGAATCCACATGTCCACGCCGTGCTCGCGCATGAGGCGGGGCAGGACGCGCTCGAGGCGCAGCCGGAGCCATTCCTGCCGGATCTCCGCCTGCTCGCGCAGCGTGCCCAGCGGGCGATCCTGCTCGAGCTGCGTGCGCGTAGCGGCGGCGCGCTCCGGGGTCGGTTCCGGCGCGCGTTCGTGGGCCAGCAAGAGGGGGAAGAACCCGGCAAGTGCCAAGGCGCGAAGGCGTCTCATGGAGCCACTCCTTTCGGTAGATACAACGCGTGCCCTACGCGGCTTCAATGTCGGTACAGGAGAACTGTTCCCCGACGTAGAGGAGGGGGGCGCCGGCGAGCTTCGCGGTAGCGTAGGTGAGACAGTCGCCGAGGTTCAGGGAAGCGCGGTGCCGGCCCTTCCCGAATCGGGTGAACGCATCGAGCGCGGTTCGCCAGTGCTGCTCGCCGAAGGGGACGAGTACGATGCTGAACTCGTCGAGGAAGCGCTCGAGAATTCCCCGGCCCTCGGGCCCGAGTTTGGCGATAAGTAGGCCCCCCGTTTCGGACAGCGTGGGCGTGCCGATGCCGACCAGGTCGGCGGCGATGATCTTGTCTACCAGACTCTGGAAGCCTTGCTCGCGGAAGACGATCGAGAGGACGGCCGACGTGTCGAGGATCATACGCCGTGACCGTAGCCGAGGAGTTCTTCCTCGTCGTCACGAGTGGGGGTGCGGGCGCGTAGGGACTCGGGGAGCCTGGGCCAGACTTCGTCTTCCAAGAACCGCATCACCTCTTCGCGGCGGTTTCGGCGAACGACCTGAAATGCGAGGCGTCCCTTGCGCTCGAGGAGGGCCCTCCGGATCGCTTCCGTCTTGGTCTCGCCGGTCATCTGGGCGATCTCCGCGGCCAAGCGCTCGACTTCGGGGTTCTTAATGTTTAGGCCCATGGCGCTGCCCGTCGCGGTATCCTCTATACCTCAGAGGAATATATCTACCTTTCTACCACAACGCAAGACAGCCAAGCGGCTCTTTACTTGACGGGTTACCGTCCAAGACGTATGATTTTCCATATGAAGACGACGCTAAGCATCGACGCAGGCGTCCTACGCCGGCTGAAGGAGGAGGCGGCCCGGCAGGGGCGAACAATCTCTGAGCTCGTCGAGGCTGCGCTCCGAGCGATGCTTGAGAGAGATCAGGGGGAGGAAAAGCCGGAAGACCTCCCGTCGCTCCCCTCCTTCGACGGTGGCCGGGCGTACGTGGACGTGGCCAACCGCGAGTCCCTCTATCGGGCGATGGAGGGGCCCTGAGGAGCGGTGTTCGTCGCTGACACGAACGTGCTCGTCTATGCGGCGGACGAGAGCGCGCCGGAGCACGCCCGCTGCCGCGAGCTGGTCGAAGCGTGGCGGCGAAGCCCCCTCCCCTGGTATGTCACCTGGGGGATCCTGTACGAATTCTTGCGCGTCAGCACCCACCCCCAGGTGTTCGAGCGTCCTTGGAGGATCGAACGGGCGTGGGAGTTCGTCTCGGCCCTGCTCGCCGCGCCGGGGTTGGGAATACTGCTCCAGACGGCTCGTCATGCGGAGGTTGCCGCGCTGACATGGAACGAGGTGCCGGGAATCCGCGGAAATCTGCTGCACGATGCCGGAACGGCGATCCTCATGCGGGAGCACGGGATACGGCGGATCTACACGCGCGACGCGGACTTCCACCGGTTTCCCTTTCTCGAGGTCGTAGATCCGCTAGCGGGTTGACCCGTTCGACTCCTGGCCCCCTTGCCGGTTTCGTTTAGGCGTGTACTATCCAGCCATGAACGAAGTCCGGGCGGGCGCGTCGCGGAGACGGCGGGCGAGGCAGGGGAGGGGGCCGGGGAAGCTGGCCGAGCGCTTCTTCCGGGTGGCGGGTCGGCTGCACGGCGCGCTGGATGCGGCGCTCGGGGAGGTCGGGCTCTCGGTCCCGACGCTTCTCGCGCTCAAGCACCTGATCGAGGCGGAGAAGGCCTTGCCGCTGGGCCAGCTCGCCGCGCGGACGGAATGCGGGAAGTCGCACATGACGCAGCTCGTTGACCGCCTGGAGACGGAGGGTCTCGTCGCCCGCATCGCTGACCCCGACGACCGGCGGAGCGTGCTGGCGGCGCTGACCGACGAAGGGCGGCGGCGCTACGTCTCGGGGATTCAGGTGGTGGGCCGCGTGGAGGAGGAGTTCTTCGGCCGGCTGGGCCGGCGTGACCGTGCCGGGTTCCACGCCTGCCTGGATCGGCTGCTGGAGGGCTGAGCCGGGCGGGGCACCTCGTTTTCACGCAAACGGGCCCCGTGCCGTTAGACGGGCGACCCATCTACCGGAACTTCTGTGAGACTTTCGGACACCTCGATTCGCCGGCCCGTCCTCGCCAGCATGATGAGCGCCGCTCTCGTGCTCTTCGGCTTCATTGGCTACACGCGCCTCCCGGTCCGCGAGTTCCCGGACATCGATCCTCCGATCGTCTCGGTCAGCACCGTGCTCCGCGGGGCGAACCCCAGGGTGGTCGAGTCCACCGTGAGCGACATCCTGGAGGACGAGCTCAGCACGATCCCGGGCCTGCGCACGCTCACCAGCACGAGCGAGGAGCAGGTCAGCAACATCACCCTGGAGTTCACGCTCGAGCGCGACCTGGAGGCGGCAGCCCAGGACGTGCGGGACAAGGTCTCCCGGGTACGCGGCCGGCTCCCCCAGGAGATCGAGGAGCCGGTGGTCAGCAAGCAGGAGGCCGATGCGTTTCCCTTCTTCTGGCTCGCGCTCTCGGGCGAGAACTACAACCTCCTCCAGCTCACGGACATCGCCGACCGCGAGGTGAAGCCGGGGCTGCAAACGTTGCCGGGGGTGGGCCAGGCCGCGATCTACGGGGCGCGGCGGTACTCCATGCGCATCTGGCTCTCGCCGTCCGAACTGGCCGCCCGGGGGCTCACGGTCCAGGACGTGGAGGCGGCGATCCGGGCGAAGAGCGTCGAGATCCCCGCCGGCCGCATCGAGTCACGGCGTCGCGAGTTCACCGTGCGCTCGCTGGGCGAGCTGCGGACGCCGGAGGAGTTCGCGAACCTGGTCGTCACGAGTCGCGACGGGCAGGTCGTGAAGTTGCGCGACCTGGCGCGGGTCGAGCTCGGCCCGGAGGACGACCGCTCGATGCTCCGGTACAAAGGGGTCTCCGCGGTCGCGGTCGGCGTCATCCGCCAGTCGAAGGCCAACATGGTGGACGTGTCGGACGAGATCCAGCGGGCGCTTCCAGAGATCCAGCAGTCGCTGCCGCCGGGGGTCCAGATCACGACCGCGTTCGACCAGTCGGTCTTCGTGCGGCGCTCGATCGAGGAGGCGCAGCAGACGCTGCTCATCGCCGCGATGCTCGTGGTGCTCATCATCTTCGTCTTCCTTCGGAACCTGCGGGCGACGCTCATCCCGGGCTTCGCGATCCCGACGTCGATCGTCGCGGCCTTCTTCCTCCTGTACGCGTTCGACTTCACGATCAACAACCTGACCCTGCTTGCGCTCATCCTGGCGATCGGGATCGTGGTGGACGACGCGATCATCGTGATGGAGAACGCGTACCGGCATCAGGAGGAGCTGGGGGAGGAGCCGGAGACGGCAGCGGCGCGGGGCACGCATGAGATCGCATTCGCCGTCATCGCGACCACGGTGGCGCTCGTGGCCGTCTTCTCGCCCCTCACCTTCCTGCGCGGGACGACCGGGCGGCTCTTCTACGAGTTCGCGATCGCGATGGCAGGCGCGGTCGTGATCTCGGCGTTCGTGGCGCTGACGCTGACCCCGATGCTCTCGGCGAGGATCCTGCGGGTGCCGAAGCGCCACGGCCGCGTCTACCTCATGCTCGAGCGCGGGTTCAAGGCTTTGGCGCAGGGCTACGGGCGGAGCCTCCGGTGGGCGATGCGCCACCGCTGGCACGTGGTCGGCGGCGCCGTGGGCGTGGTCCTCCTCGCCGTCGTCGTGTTCAAGTTCCTCAAGCGCGAGTTCATCCCGCCGGAGGACCGGGGGTGGTTCTTCAGCATCGTGATCGCGCCCGAGGGGGCGACGCTCGAGTACACGGACGACTACCAGAGGCGGGTCGAGGCGATCCTCGCCGAGGTCCCGGAGGTCGAGGGCTATTTCGGCATCGTCGGCGGCTTCTTCAACCGGGTGAATGCCGGCGGGATCTTCACGCGCCTCAAGGACTGGGACGAGCGGGACCGCTCGGTACACGAGATCCTCTCGGAGATCCAGCCGAAGTACTTCTCGATCCCGGGCGTCTTCGCCTTCGCCAGCAACCCGCCGGCGATCGGGTTCCAGAGCCCGGTCCAGTACGTCGTGCGGCACCCGGACTTTGACTCCCTCGCCGCCGGGATGGATCGCTTCGTGGCACGCGTGCGCCAGGTGCCGGGGCTGGTCAGCGTCGATACCGATCTCCGGGTTAACAAGCCGGAGCTGGCCATCCGCTACGACCGCGACCGGGCCGAGGACCTCGGGGTCACGATCCGCGATGTCTCCGCCACGCTCCAGACGCTCCTGGGCGGCCGCGAGGTGAGCACGTTCACCCGGGAGAACAAGCTGTACGACGTGATCGTGCAGGTGGAGCCGAGCGAGCGGAGGACGCCGCGGGAC
>JACQVD010000062.1 GCA_016209945.1 Gemmatimonadota bacterium | reverse complement strand
GGGTCTCGATCTCAGGGTGAGCCGCCGGGGGTTCGCCAAGGTGGAGTTGCGGCTGTACATCCAGGTGCCCGAGGATCAGGCTGGGGTGGAGCTGAACTCGACGCAGCGGGACCTGGCGGTGAATTTTGGCTTCGCGTATCGGCTCTGAGATTCGCTCGGCACGCCGGCGCCGCTGGCGCCCGCCCGACGGAACCGCCGCGGTCATGGCCCCCGTTCTCTTCCTCCTAGCTCTCCTGGCCCTCCTGGCCCTCCTGGCCCTCCTCACCCTCCTCCCGTCCGACCTCGCGGCACAAATCGAAGAAACTCGAAGGCCACGGAACCTTTCCATCGTCCCCTTCGTGGAGTTGAACTTCCGGGGCGAGCGCGGGAGGGTGATCAGGCCGCTCCTGCCCGAGCGGTCGGTGGACTTCCTGAACGGTCCCACGTTCGGGGCGGCGTTCACGGGCTGGCTGGGCCGCACGTTCGCTCTCGGTGGCCGGTTGAGCTACGCCCGCACGGAGCACTGTGTCACCCAGCCGCGCCAGGGTTCTGCGTGCACCGGCAGTGATGTGACACTGTGGCGCGCCATGGGGGAACTGTCTTTCAAGGTCAAGCCGGGCGTGCCGGGCTACTTTCTGGTGGGTGCCGGGCTCACGATGCTATTGTTGGAAGATGGCGCGATCTTCTCGGACGGCGGGACCCACGTCGAGCCGACGTTCTCGGCCGCGGCGGGTCTCGATCTGAACCTGACCCGCAGAGGCTTCGCCAGGCTGGAATTCCGGCTCACCGTCGTGGTGCCGCATCAACAGCCTGACTTAGTCATGAACTCGACCCAGCATGACGGTGCCGTGTAGCGCTGTGGAGGGGAGTCTCGTCCGTGCGCGCTGGCGTTCAGTCTCGGGTTCTGGTCGTGATCCTCGCGGCCATCGGCTGCGAGGCCGATCGAACGCGCGCCGGGTTCACGGGCCCGCTGGAACTCCCGAACGTCGTCGGGAGCTACGTCGCCTCGACCTTTCGCGTTGAGCGCCCCGGCTCCGTCACGAACCTCCTGCGCGCCCCCGACACGCGGCTTAACCTCCAGTTGCTGCCCGATGGCACAACGCGCGGCCAGCTCAAGATCACGAGCGACCCCGAGTTCACGACGAAGCAGGCGCTCGTGGGCCAGTGGCACCTCTCTCCGGGCCGGGTGCTCAAGCTCGACCTCACGGCCGAGACCTTCCTCGAGGAGATCGAGTTCCGGGTCCGCCCGGACGGGCTCGCCGGCGAGTGGATCGGCGTGAGCGCCCGGATCCTCGTCGAACTGCGGAAGGTCGCCTAGCGCGGACTCCTCAGCGGGATCGCTTTCGCGAGGTCTGTGGGTTCCAGGACCTCCACGTCCTCTGGAACGACGAGCAACGCGTCCGCGGCCGACATGGAGCTGAGGATGCCGGAGCCCTGGGGCCCGGTCAGTCGCGCCCGGGGGACTCCGTCAGAGTGCGACTCGAGGCGGCAGCGCAGGAAGTGCGTGAGCCCCGGTTTCACGCGGATGGGCTCCGCCGGCCGCACCGGGATCCGGGGCCGGCGGGGATCCGCCACTCCCTGCATGCCGTCGAGAGCGGGGCGCACGAACACCTCGAAGGTGACCATTGCGGACACCGGGTTTCCGGGTAGCGCGAAGACCGGGCGCCCGCGAAGCAGCCCGAACGTGAGCGGGCTTCCGGGCCGGATCCGAACGCGCCAGAAATCCGGCCGGAACCCCATCTCTTCGAGCACATCCTTCACGTAGTCCCGCTCGCCCACGGCCACGCCCGCGGTCGTGATCAGCGCGTCGCAGTCGAGCCCGCGCTCCAGATGCTCGAGCGTGCTCTCCCGCGTATCACGGGCGATCCCGAGGAGCGCGGAGATGCATCCCGCTTCGATGAGGAGCGCGCCCAGCGCGTAGGAGTTGCTGTTCATGATCTTGCGGCCGGCGCGGACCTCCTCGAAGGCGTCGAAGTCGGCCAGCTCGTCGCCGGTGGAGAGCACGCCGACGCGGGGCCGGCGGTAGACCCGGACGCGGGCGGCGCCCACGCTGGCGAGCACGGCGATCTCCGCGGGACGGAGCCGCGTTCGCGCGCGGGCCACGACCTGCCCGGGTTGTACGTCCTCGCCCTTTTGACGGATGTTGCGAGCCGCGTCGGCGTCGCTCACGACGAGGATCGTGCCGGGCTCCGCGCCCGGGCGGGTCAACTCGAGCCGCGTGACCCCGTCGGCGCCCTCGGGGATCGGCGAGCCGGTCATCACTTTGATCGCCTCGCCGGGGCCGACCGGTCGGGTGGGGAAAGCGCCCGCGGGCACGTCCTCGACGACGCGCAGCGGAACTGGTCTCTCACGGCTAGCGCCCCGGATGTCCGCGCTGCGCACCGCGTAGCCATCCATGGCGCTATTGTCCCACCCCGGGTGTGCGACGTTCGACGTGACGTCCTCCGCCAGCACGCGCCCCAGCGCGTCCAGGAGCGCGACCTCCTCCGTCCCGAGGGGCGCCACGCGCTCGAGGATCCGGCGCTCGGCCTCCGCGGCGGAGATCCAATCGGCCTGGCGGTGGCGGGCAGGTTCAGAGCGCGCCGGCGGCATGACCCGTCAGTTCGCGGCCTTCGGTCCGGGCAGCCGGCGCGAGAAGTTCGCCATGCGCTCGACCGCCAGATCCTGGAGGTACTCGGCCGCAGGAACCGGTACGGAGAAGTTGTTGGCGAGCATGCTGAACGCCAGGAGCTCGCCGTCGAGGGTGGTCACGTACCCGGAGAGCGCCCGCGCGTTGGAGATGAAACCCGTCTTGGCGCGCGCGTTGCCCGCCGCCCGCGTCCCGCGCATGCGGAACTCCAGCGTGCCATCCACCCCGGCGATGGGGAGCGCGTCGTAGTACGCCGCGAACTCCGGCCGCCGGGCCATGACTCGCAGGAGGCGCACCAGCATCTCCGGGCTCAGATAGTTGTAGCGCGAAAGACCCGAGCCATCCGCGATGAGGTAGTGCTGCGGCGCGATCCCCCAGCGGTTGAGCGTCCCCTCGACGACGCGGCGCCCGGTCTCGACGCTCCCGGTATCGGTCTCGATCGCGCCCAGCGCGCGAAGGAGCATCTCCCCGATCTGGTTCTGGCTGATCTTGAGAAACGGCTTCGCGATCTCGGCCAGGGTTGGCGAGGAGTGGACGAACAGGGTGGTCAGCAAGTCACGGGCCCGCTCGCCCGGCAGGCTGTCGGCGTCCAAGGTGCCGCCCACAACCCCGATACCCGCCACCCGTAGCGTCTCGGTAAGCACCGTCACGAAGAACATCGTAGGATCGTGGGCCGCGACGTCGGCGATCACCGAGTCCCGGCGGATCCAGACCGCACCCGACAGGCGCGCGTCGTTGGCGAAGGGCCGGCGCTCGACGCGGACGGCGAGGCCCGTGCTGTCCGCGACCGTGACGATGTCGTTCCGAACCCGAAGGTACCGGGTGAACGGCTGCATCTCGACGCGGGCAGGCGCGCCCACGGAGTCGCCCGGTGTGATCTTGAAGCGCACGACGCCCTCGTTGTAGAGCAACGCGCCGATCTCCGCGGCGTAGTCTTCGTGCAGGGCGTCCCAGGCCCAGCCCGGGCCGAGGTGGACGTCATCGAAGAGATCGTGGTCCGCGATGATGTTTCCGCGGATCCGCGCGACCCCGCGCGCGCGCAGGGAGTCCGCCCACATGCGGAATACGGCGAGAGGATCGCCGCCGAAGAAGCGCGCGGAGATCGCTGGGTCGCCGCCGCCCACCACGACGAGATCGCTGTCCAGAGTGCCATCGTGCAGGATCTTCCCGCGCGCGGCGACCTGTGTCTGAAAGCGATGCTCGGGGCCCAGCCGTGCCAGGGCGACCGCTGCGGTCACGAGCTTCATGTTGGAGGCAGGCATGAAGAGCTTCTCGGCGTTGTGGCGGTAGAGGATCTCCCCCGTCTCCACGGATTGCACGATCACGCCCCAGTGCGCGTTCTGGAAGACCGGGTCGGCGAAGATCGCGTCGAGCTCCGCGCGCAGGGCCGCGGCCGGCGATGCGGGGCCCGGCCCGGCCGGTGCCCCGCCTCCCGCGGCGCATCCCGCCACGCTCGCGAGCGCGAGCAGGCGGCCGACGACCGCGATGCGCCCTAGCGCCCGGATGCCCATCCCTCGCGCAGCCAGGTCTCCGCCTTCTCCCTGTCTTCCGGCGTGTTGACGTTCCAGAAGAGCTTTTCGGGATCGCCGAACATCGTGACGACTGCGTGCTCGATCCGGCGCACGCGGACGTCGGGGAAGAACGAGATGATGGCGCGATCCCCGCGCTCGAGCGCGCGCTCGATGGCGCGCCGGCACGCGATCCCATAGTAGGCGCAGAGCGGCTCCAGCCCGCGCCGGGAGTCGCTCGCCGGAACGACGACCTCGTCCGGTCGTGGGTCGCGCACGAGTTCCCGCAGAAGACCGGGGACCAGGAAGGGCATGTCGCACGCGGCGAGCAAGGCACCCACGCACCCCTCCTCCTCCGCCCACACGACCGCGGTGTAGATCCCGCCCAGAGATCCGATCCCCGGCCGGACGTCGGGGCGCATCGGGAGCCCGAGGACCGCGTACGTCGGCTCGTCGTTCGCGACCAGAACGACCCGCCCCGTCACCTCGCGCACCGCGCGGAGTGCGCGGTCGATGATGCGTTCTCCGCCGACCGTGGCGAGCGCTTTGGGCGCGCCATACCGCCGGTTCTCGCCGCCCGCGAGGATCACCCCGAGAACCCGGCGCTCGGCCGGGAGTCCCTCAGCGAGGGCACCGCCTGCCACGGCGATCTGTTCCTCCCGCTACTTCTTGAGCGCGGCGTGCTCCACGCGGATGCACCGGTCCATCACCACGGGGATGCCGGCCGCCCGCGCCTTCGCGGCCGCGTCCTCGTTCACGACGCCGAGCTGCATCCAGATGAGCCGGGCGCCGACCTCGATCGCCTCGTCCGCGTGGGGGCCCACCAACTCGGGCCTGCGGAAGATGTCCACGATGTCGATCGGTCCTTCCGCCGCCGCGGCGCTCCGGAGGTCCGGATACGCGCGCACCCCGAGGATCTCCTCGACGCCCGGGTACACCGGGATCACCTTGTATCCGTGCTCTTGAAGATAGCGGGCGACGCCGTGGCTGTCGCGATGGGGTTTCGGCGAGCAGCCGACGACCGCGATCGCTCTCGCGCGCCGGAGCAACTCGGCGATCTGCCCCGGCAGGGTCATCCCGAATCCCGTAGGTCGAGCCGGCCCAGCCCGCTCGCAGGGTCGATCACGCGGCGAAGGGGGCGGCGCGTCGCGTGCAGGAAGACCTCCAGGGTCGGGTTTACGATCCCTTCCCGCAGGTGGCCGGCCACGACGCCGCCGTCGCGGCGCGAGAGCGCCACGTGGGCGTGAATGAAGGGCTCGCCGTTCTCCAGTTGCGCGAGGTTGCCGGTCAGCGTGATGACCTCGACCTGCTCTGCGACGGCGATGTCGAGGTAGCGGTTCGTGGCCGTGTCGAAGTAGGCCACCGTCGCGCGCTCGAAGGCTCCGATCCCAGAGAGGAGCCCACCGGGGATATCTTCGGCTGCGAGAAGAGGAAACAGCGCGCCGGGGAACGCCTCGCCGCAATCGAGGCGAAAGATGTGGAGCGAGCCGTCATGCCACGCGTGGGCCATGAGCGGCTCGCGAATATAGGCGCCGGCGTGTGAAAGGGAAGCGCCGCCGGGGGATCCGCCTCGCCTCACCGTTGCCGAGTTCCGCTCGGCGGACCACCGGCGACGCTAGCGCCCAACCTGAACGGGCAACTTCAACCCGGCGTAGAAGGTGCGCCCCGGGCCGGGCTCGTAGTAGCGCGCCCCCAGGGCGTTGATCGTCACGGAGGCGTTGTACCGAGCGTCGAAGACGTTGTTCACCCCGAGGAAAGGCTCCAGCGACCAGGCGCCGAGCCGGCCGGCGTAGCCCAGCCGCAGGTCCACGAGCCGGTACGACGGGTTGCGCGCCGTGTTCGCATCGTTCGTGAAGTAGGCATCCGAGTACGTGAACTCCACGACCCCGTAGAGGTCAAGGGGCGATTGGTACACGACGCGCGCGTGGGCCTGGTGGATCGGCACGCCGGGGATCCGTTTGCCGTCGAACGTGCTGTCGTTGCGGACAAAATCGGAAAATTTGAAGTCCGACCACGTGTACGCGACCGAGGCCGTGAGCCCGTTTGTGACCAGCCAGCCGAGCTGGAGCTCGCTTCCGCAGTGGCGCGCGTCGCCGGCGTTGCGGAAGAACGTGCGCCCAACCTGGATGGTGTCTTCGAACGGGATGAGCTCCTTGCTCACCCATGTACAGTAGTTCGCGATGGCGTAATCGAACCGGTCGCCCACGGTCCCTTTGAATCCGATCTCCGTCCCCCACGCGGTCTGCGGGTCGAGGATCGGGTTAAAGCCGCCGGTCCCCTCGGGTGCGTTCTTGAGTTCCGTCGTCGTAGGCGTTTCGAATGTCCGCGTGAGATTCGCGTAGACGTTGAGCCAGGGAAGGGCCGCGAGGCGCACGCCCACCATCGGATTGAACGCGTCCATGGTGCGCGTGCCCGAGTTGTCGGGGTCGATGACCGAGTCTGCGATCACGCGGATGAGGCGGTCGTCCACGTCGAAGCGCACGCGATCGTAGCGCGCGCCGAGCGTGAGCTCCCAGCGGTCGCCGACCCGGATGGCGCCCTGCGCAAACGCCCCCAGCCCCCGCACGTTCTCGTCCTGCCGCAGGGTCGTGTCGCCCGGAGAGCCGTCTTGATTCTGGAACTCGATCCGATCGTCGTCCTGGACCTCGAGCTCGATCCCGCCGACCAGGCTCGTGACGCGCCTGCCGGCTGGGGCGAGTTCTGTCTCGAGCCGAACGCCGCCGACCGCGCGGTCCACGCGGATGATCCGCGGAGGGATCGGGTTGTCGAGATCGCGCGCGAGGCCCCAGGCGCTCACGCGGATTTCCTGCGCGTCACCGATCAGCCGGCGCAGCGTCACGCCGCCCTGCGCCTGGCGTGCAGCCTCGCCGGTGCGCCGGCGCACGTTGAAGGGCCAGGCGGTGTCGGGGTTGGCAGTCGCCAGGCTGAGGGGAAGCGACCCGGGGTTCTGGGCGACCGGCGTATTGGCGATGTTCAAGACTCCGGAGAGCTGGGTCGATCTGTCGAGCCACAGGCGCGCCCGCGTGTTCAGGACCGTCGTCTGGGATTCGCTCCGCTGGCGGAACCCGTCGGTCCGGAAGTGGCTGACGCTGGCCGCGTAGTCGAACCGGCCCTCACGGCCGCCCACCTTGCCCACGTACTTCCTGAAATCGTGGCCGTCGCCAAAGGTGCCCCACAGCACGCCCAACTCCGGCTGCGCAAGAACGAGCGGCGGCTCCTCCGTGGTGAAGGAGATCACCCCGCCGGCAGCGTTCCCGTAGAGCGACGAGGCCGGCCCGCGGATCACCTCCACGCGGCCGACGCTGGCCAGATCGATGTTGTTCAGTTGGCTCTGGCCGTCGGGGAGCGTGAGCGGGATCCCGTCGAGGAGGAGCTTCACTCCGCGGACCCCGAACTGTGCGCGGCTCCCGAAACCGCGGATCGAGATGCGCGACCCGAGCGCGAAGTTGTACCGGTTGTTCACCCACACTCCCGCCACCTCGCCCAGCGGCTCCTCGAGGCCGGCGGTCGTCTCGCCGAGCTGGGTCGTGCGCCGGTCGAGGACATGGATGGCGTACGGCGTCCGGTTTACGAGAGCGCGGGCTCGTGTGACCGTGACGGTGATCCCCTCGAGCTTGTAGACCGGCACGGTGGTGTCCGCAACGGCGCGGAGTGTGTCCGCCTCCTGGCCGTAGGCCGCAGTCGCGAGCAGGGAGACGAGGATCCAACCAGCGACGATGATGGGGTGGAAGTGTCTCATCCGACGCCATCCTCCGACGCAAAAAGTCCCGGTGCTGATCGGCTCTGGCGAGGCTTAGGGAGAGCGCCTCGTGGCGTTGCTATTAAGACACCCTGCGAACCGTTCGCGCAAGACCACCCGCCCAGCGCCCAGGGGCCCTTGCGGTGACTTTGGTCCTGGGAACAAGCGTTTCCAAGACCCTTACTGCACTTCCCCATAGATCGCGGGGGAAGGGGGCCCAGGTCGAAGATCTCGCCGATCACATGGAAGGAGGAGGCCAGGGTTCTTGAAGGCAAGCGGCTGGAGGTTTGGGATCTGGCGTAGCCTGACCCGCCGCGTGACCGGCGGGAGCACCGCGTCCCCCGGCTCTCCGCCTCTGTCACCTCGCCGGAATCCGCGCGATGCGATGGGTCAACGCGAATATGAAGACCCAGCGCTTGTGGGGCGCCTTTCTCTTGGCCCGCGATGATTTTCGGGTCCAGGCCCGTCACGGGCCGTTAGAGCGGCACGGGCGGTGGCTGGGTGCGGACCCTCCCGAGGCTCGCATGAGAGGGCTTAGAGGATGGAGCTCGGCTACCGAAGGATCAGGTTTCCTCTTTGATCTGCATACGAAGCGTCACCACTTAGCGCCGTACCATACTCGCAGTAGGCCTCATCCTCGCTGTAGAGGACGCAAAAAGCACCCAGTGTTTTCCATTTCATTCGCCACAGGTTCATCACGGCTCGGTCGGAGGGTGAGAATGTCATATAGAGTTCACCCCATGGCGAGAGGGCAATGTGTGTATGTGCCGTGCCCGCCCACTCGGGCGGCCCACACTGCTCGATTGAAAGGCCGTGGCTGACATGAAGCGAATCGGCCATGTCAAAGCCAGCTCGCACTGCTCTGGTGATATGAAATCCGTCGCGGTCGTCGTAGCCGCCGATGCAGGCGACCCGTTCCTCGTTCGCTCCGATGCTCTCTTCCCAAAGACTGCGTAGCACGGCGCCCGCGTCGAGTTCGAAGCGGAACATGCGATCTGACATCACGAGCACCGCAGGGAGAGCCTCGGGGGACGATGCTTCCCTCGTCGACGGGGACAGGACCGCGACGGCTAGCAAAGCAAGAAGGACAACCGTCCTCTTCACGACCGACCCTCCGGCCGCTGAAAGCGAAAAAGCCCCGCGGCCGATTCTTCAGGGAACCGGTCGGGGGACCTTCTCTCCCCACGTCAGGAGCAAGCTTAATGCCGCGCCGCGGACCGGCGGGCGCTCGACCGTAACTTCTTGTGCCCCAAGAGATGCGAAGTCGGGGCCGGGTCAGCGCGGTCGTCCCTCGGCCCGGCGCACGGTACAAACTGACCAACCGTGCAGCCCGACTCGGTAGCATTTACAGCTGCGGAACGATTAGTCCTCTCTCTCCTCTGCATAGGGAGCATCGCCGTTCAGTACGCTGCCGTACTCGCAGTAGGCCATGACTTCGGTGTAGAGGACGCAGAATACGCCCTCCACTCTCCATCTCGCCCGCCACGAAGCCATGACGGCGCGATCGTTTTGCGAGAGGGTCACGGACGGTTGACCGTGGACGGTGGCGATGTGGGTATGCGCCGTCCCGGCCCACTCCGGCGGCCCGCAGAGGCCGAGCGATGAGCCTGGGCTTACGCGAAGCGAATCGGCCCTGTCCGAGTGAACCGGCTCCGCCCTGATGATGTGGAAGATGCTGTCTCGGTGCGCGTGCCCGGCGATGCACGCTACCCGTTCCTCTTTCGCCTCGATGCTCTCCCTCCAAAGGTCCTGTAGCACGACTCGCGCGGCCGCCTCGATGGTAAAGGGGCTCGAGTCGCGAGGAGACTGCGCGGCCCACACCCGGCCCTCATCCACCAAGAGAAGGATGGCCAGGATCCCGGCGAGGGAAACCGGGAGCAGGTTGACCCGACCCTGCGGTGCCACTCTCTGGCCTCCACCGCCCCCGGTGTGTCGAGATGCCTTCATTCTCTGCTCCCGATCCCTCATCACAACAGCCGCTGGGAGCCGATTGTTCCATTGCTCCATGTTTGGATCGACCCGTGCCATCGTGTTATTCTACGCGCCGGTTTATTGTACGTGCCGCACATGCGAGGCCAAGGCCCCTCGCCCAGAACCGGGTAGAAATATTCGCAGCCAATGTCACCCACGAAAGGATCGTCGTGATTACCCCGCACGAGCAGGCTGACCCGACGCAGCATCGTGCCGACCGCTGGCTCGCTGTGCTCAGGGTCGTGGTCGGATTGTGGTTCCTGAAGAGCGCGGGGACCAAGCTCAGCTGGTTCCTCCTCGGCGGGTTCGTTCCCCTGCCGACCGCCTCGGAGCGGTGGATAAACTTCCTCCCGAAACGTCTCCTCGAGTACGCCGCGACCAACCGGCTCGACTGGTACCACGACTTCTTGTTGAACGCCGTCATTCCCGCTGCGCCGCTCTTTGCCCAGCTCACCGCGTTCGGGGAAGTGGTGGTGGGTCTCGGTCTCAGCTTCGGCGTCGTTACACGTCCGACATCCGTCATCGGCCTCGCGATCATGGCCAACTACTTGCTGGCCACCTACTGGGTCGGGCTCTGCCAGCAGGGCTTTCACATCCTTCTGATTGCCTGCATGGTCGCCTTCTTCGCGACGCCGGCCGGTCGGACGTGGGGTCTGGACGGCTGGCTGATCCGGCGGTTCCCACGCTCCTTCCTATCCAGGTCGCGGCTCACCTAGGGGGGTCTCGTACTCCGGCCCGTTACGGGGCGATGGCTACTCCCCAGGGCCCTTTGCCGGCCCGTACCGTGGCGACGACCGTGTGCGTTGTCGCGTCGATGACCGAGACGTCGTTGGAAACGCCGTTGGCCGTATAGATTCTCTTTCCGTCGGGGGTGACGGCGATCCCCCACGGTCGCTCGCCCACCGGGATGGTAGCGATCACCCGGTGGGTCTCGGCGTCGATAACGGACACGTTGTCGGCGTGCCCGTTCGCGACGTACACCCTCTTCCCGTCGGGGGAGACGGCAACGCCGACCGGCTTCGCTTCCCCCTTCTCCAGCTCGATCACGTCGATCACCTCGTGCCGGTCGGTGTCCACGACCGAGACGGTGCCGGCGATCTCCGCGGTCACGTACGCCCTCGGTTGGTTGGGAGAGAACGCGGCGTCCCGCGGCCGGATGTCCACCAGAAAGTTCGCGACGACTCGACTGGCCCGGGTGTCGATCACGGAAACCGTGTTGCTGGTCTCGGCCGTCACGTAGACCCACCGTCCGTCCGGGCTGAGGGCGACCCCCTCGGGCTCGATCCCGACCGTCAGGGTGGCGATCGGCCGGCCGGTCGCGAGATCGACGATGGAGGCAGTCCCGGCGTCCTCGTTGGCAACGTAGAGTCTCGTGCCGTCCGGGCTAACCCCGAACTGCTCCGGATCCGTGCCCCCGCGGAGCCTCGCTCTCACCGTACCGGTGGCGGCATCGATCACGGCGATCGCATCGTCGTCGCCCTCCGCGGTGGGGGCATCGTCGCTGAGCGCAACGTACACCGTTTTTCCATCAGGGCTCACCCGAATCCCCCGGGGCCGCCCCTCCCCCACGGGGATGGTGGCGACCACCTGGTCGTTGGCCGTGTTGATGACCGTGATGTCACCAGAATGCTCGTTGGTGACGTAGGCCAGCGGAACGGGCTGCGCCGACGCGCCGCCCGCAAGAAAGAGCGGAACGGCGACACCTGCGGTGGTGAGCCAGCGCCAGTGTTCTGGCAAGTGGTTTATCGAACGAGCTACGGCTGCACGAAGCGGCATCGGTTTTCGGTCTGGGGATCGCCCAGCTGGTCGAGGAAATCCTGCGACGTCCGCGACGAGTCCGGCGCGCCGAGAGGCAGCTCGGCCACACTATCAAAAATGTCCCAGTCGCCCTGCACCTGTCTCTTTGGTCGAACAAGGTAGAGGGGCTGGCGGAGCTGGTGGTCCCACGGCCGGAACGTCAACGGCCTTCCTTTGTGTCCGTCGAACTGCGCGCCGCCCTTCTCGAGGAACCGGACCAGCTGACTCGTCTCGGCGCCTCCCGCCCTAAGCACTGCCTCCGCCAGGATCTTCACGGCCATCCAACTCGCCCAGCCCCGCGCCTCCAGCGGGCGGTCAAACCTCTTCCTGAACCGCCCGTTGAGCTGTTCGGCCCCGTAGCGAAACAGTTTGTGATGCCAGAGGCTTGGCCAGATCCCGGCCCGCCTCTGCGGCGAGGCAGCCCAGAACTGAACCGTATCCATGAAAGGTCCGGCCACCTCGAACGACGGGCCGAGTTCGTTGTACTGCTGGAGAAAGGCAGCCTGCGACGGCCCAACCAGACTGAGAAAGGCCACGTCTGGCCGGGCCTGCCGGAGCTTCTTGAGCGAGACCTCATGATTCGTCGTCCCCGGGGGGACCATCGCGTTCCCCAGATCTTCGCCGCCTTCTTGCAGCAACGCCTGGCGGGTCCGCCGGTAGACGGCTGTGCCCGCGTCAGAGGCTGGCGTCACGAAATACCAGCGCCGGAGCCCGGCCTCGCGGATCAGCCATTGCGCGAGCGCATCGACGTACATGGCGGTGCTCGCGTCAACATTGAACGTGGTCCGCCGGCAGCGTTCTCCCCGGAGCGCGTCGCTGGAGCAACCAACGTTGAGGAAGAGGATGCCATGGCGATCGGCCAGCTCGCTCAGCGCAAAGCAGGAAGCGTCGTCGAGGCCGCCCGCAATCGCGAAGACCCGATCCTGCTCGATAAGCCTCCGCGCCTCGCGCCTGCCCGCGTCCAGCCCAGCCGCGCCCGCAGCGACGAGGTCCAACCGCTTTCCGAAGAGTTCTGCCAAGCGGGCCGCCTCCGCTGCGCCCAGCTCTGCGCCCCGTGTGGCGGCGTTCCCGGCCTCCGCCAGGGGGCCCGTCCGGGGGACGATGAAGCCGATGCGGAAGACGCCGGTCGGGGCCCGGGCCACGGAACCCCGGGAGATCCCCGCGCACCCTGGAAGCACAGCCGCGGCACCCGAAGCGGCGGCGGTCTTCAGGAACTTGCGACGGGTCCAGCCGCGCTCCGGCACCTAGCCCGCTCCGCCCCTCCCCACGGCTACCAGACGACCTTGGTCGAATCGCCCTTATAGAAGGATCGTATGTAGGCGATGATCTTCCAGATTTCGTCCTCCTTGACCAGTTCGCCGAACTTGGGCATCCCGCCCGAGCGGCCTTCCAAGATCGTCTCGAAGACGGCGGCGTCATCGCCGCCGTAGGCCCAGTCCGTGTCGTTCAAGGGCTTTCCTATGCC